>NZ_WUDQ01000526.1:0-2573 GCF_009827695.1 Paenibacillus sp. OT2-17
CAAAAATGGCATCATTCTTCCGCGTTTGTCTGCTTGCTCTTCCCATACAAAACAGTAATCCGGGCAAATCGAATCACACTTGGCACAATGGGTACATTTATCAGCTTCATATTCAGGCACATACCCCTGACGTGAACCACTAACATCTCTCGTCATGCTGTTTCCCTGAGTTGCAATAACGCCCCCCAGTAGTTGGGTTTCGTATCCCAGCAATGGCTGCGGACGTTCAAAAACCCGATCCTCTGCGTTATCAGTAACTGGATATACGTGCAGTTCCATTTCATCATAACCACGGTTAAACGTACGCAGATTAGGTTCCACTAACAGTGGATTTTTCTTTTCAAAGGTACTGCGTATAACCGATCTCATCGCTTCCGGGTCCAGGAAATCACAGACACGGAACAAGGCACCGAGCATGGACGTATTTAGTTTGGTTCGCTCTTCCAGTGCGATGCCCATCGCATCCACCACCGCTAATGTACCGGATACCAGTCCCAAATCAGCCCGTATTTCTTCTGCTGGACGCGTGGAATTAACCACTACAATCCCATCCGCTGGCAGTCCGCTGATTACATTTACCGTTTTGTATAACGTTTCATGGAAAATGCCTACCACATGCGGTTGCTCAATCGGACTGTGATCCCGAATATCGACCTCCGGCTCACAGAAGCGGACGAAGCTTTTAACCGGAGTTCCCTTTTTTTCCGAACCATAGGACGAAAAATTTGAAGCATTCAGCCCCAGACCAAGCACCCCGGTTTCGGCCAACATTTTGCCAGCCAGATTAGCGCCGAGTCCACCAATGGATTCCAGCCGGATTTCAAAAAATCCGAGTCGATTTGTGCGCGTTAAAATAGACAATGTGATAAGCCCCCTGCTTTTCCAATCCTTACTGAGTTTGAATACTCATATAAAATAAATGGAAAATGCATTCTTATGAGAAGGCTATCACAACACTTACTTTTCGAATGTGATCTTACGCACTGTAATGCCTACGTGATTGCGAAAATCAATAAACCGTCAAACAAAAGACAACAAAAGCCGTCCTGTCCAAAGACAGAACGGCTTAGGTGCAACGCTATTTAAAAAAGATCATGTAATTAACGGTAAAATTACACGTCAAATACTTTAACCTCTTTCATTTTGTCGCCTTGTTTTACAGCATCAATGAATTCCATACCTTTGGTTACTTTACCAAATACAGTATGTACTCCATCTAAATGTGGTTGTGGAGCGTAGCAGATAAAGAATTGGCTGCCACCTGTGTTGCGACCTGCATGAGCCATGGACAGAACGCCTTTGGCATGCTTTGTTGTATTCGTAGCTGTTTCACAGTCAATCGTGTAACCAGGACCGCCTGTACCGTTACCGATTGGACAACCACCTTGAGCCACAAAGCCCGGAATGACACGGTGGAAGCTCAAACCGTTGTAATAACCGCTGTTTGCCAGCTTTTCAAAGTTAGCAACGGTGTTTGGAGCTTCTTCTGGGAAAAAGTCAATTTCGACGATACCGCCGTTTTCAAGATCTATTCTACCTTTTTTCATTGTTTGTATCTCCTTTTCAACCTGTTTTGAGAACTAAATAACATCAAGTTCCAGTTTACTATGAATTGCCGCGCTTAGCAAAGTCTTGTCCAAAAAAAAAGGGCCATTGTCCCCGGTGTATTATTACCGACTCAATGGCCTGCTTGATCTTACAATGCTAAAATCAGGACGAAACCGTAATCTTGGCGTTAGGCTGAACCGCCGGACTGGCTTGATCACGAATCAAGCGCTGTGGCACAACATCGTTGCGTACGATATCCTCGTAGGTTTCCCGACGCACCACCAACTCGGCCTCACCGTTGTTGACAAATACAACTGCTGGTCGACGTATTCGGTTATAATTACTCGCCATGGAGTAATTGTAGGCTCCGGTTGAGGCAACAGCGAGCAAGTCGCCGCTATTTATACGAGGTAGTTCTACATCCCAAATAAGCATATCGCCGCTTTCGCAGCATTTGCCCGCAATGGACACCGTCTCTTCGTTCGTATCCTGCGCTCGATTAGCCAGCATCGCTTCATACTTGGCCTGATACAGTGCAGGACGTGGATTATCTGTCATCCCGCCATCTACCGAGACATATTTACGTACCTGCGGAATATCCTTGATGCTTCCTATCGTATATAAGGTCGTGCCTGAATCGCCTACAATACTGCGTCCCGGCTCAATCCAAATTTCTGGAAGTTCATCGTAAAGTCCTGAAAAATAGGTTTTTACCGCTTCGCCGATAGCCTGCACATAGGTGGATACTTTCAGCGGTGTGTCCTCCTCTGTGTAGCGAATGCCAAATCCCCCACCCAGATTAATCACTTTGAAAGAAAACTGAAGCTGTTCTTTAATTTCTCTGGAAAAAGCTGCAACCCGTTCAGCAGCCATTTGAAAGCCATTCACTTCGAAAATTTGCGAACCGATATGAGAATGTACCCCTAACAGGTTAAGATGGTTCAGCTCGATAGCCTGTTCCACTGCTTGGCGTGCTGTACCATTCCCAATGTCAAAGCCAAATTTCGAATCTTCTTGACCTGTGG
>NZ_WUDQ01000527.1:0-2573 GCF_009827695.1 Paenibacillus sp. OT2-17
TTAAAATTCGCATCCTGATCCGGATTTACCATCTGATTTTTTGACTCGCCACCGCCTCCCGAACATCCGCTAAGTGCAAACACTCCGGCCAACATTAGAATTCCAGCACTTTTGAATAATTTCATCGTACATAACCTCCTTTATGTCATTCCACAAGCTGAAAACTTCCCTTGCCTTTGTTATATATTTGTTTGAATGCTGGATCTATCGATTCTGTTGGACACTCCCCCTTTCAGGCACCATGACAATGTTAGCCTTTGATCGAGCCGATCATCACGCCTTTAACAAAGTATTTTTGCAGGAAAGGATACAAAATCAGCAACGGTAGACTGGATACCATGATGACACCATATTTGATAAGCTCTGTAACGCGCATCTTCGCTGCGTAAGATTCCACGTCTATCATCATGCCCGAGTTGGCCTGATTCTGGACAAGAATGTTGCGCAGAACCAGTTGCAACGGATACTTGTTTTCATCGTTCAAGTAGATCAAAGCGTCAAAGAAACCATTCCAGAAGCCGACAACATGATATAGTACCATTACGGCTATAACGGACTTAGACAAAGGCAATACAATGCTCCAAAAAAATCTGGTATTGGAACAACCATCGATCGAAGCTGCCTCCCACATTTCATCTGGGATGGTCGACTGAAAAAAAGTCCTTACGATAATGACATTGAACACACCTCCCGCTCCAGGAATAACAAGTGCCCAGATCGTATTCAGCATGTGAAGATCTTTTATCAGCAAATAGGTTGGGATCAGCCCTCCACTAAAAAACATGGAGATCAGTAAAAACCACATAATCGCCGATTTTCCCGCCAGTCCTTTACGAGCTAACGGGTAAGCTGCACATACGGTCACGGCTACTCCGATTAATGTTCCTAGACCCGCATATAAAATCGAGTTGGCATAACCAATCCATATAGATGAATCACTGAATATCCGCCCGTATCCATCCAGCGTAAAACCCTTTGGAAAAAACCATACTTCTCCTGAGTAGATGAGATTGGGGTCACTAAGTGAAGCAATCAGCACAAAATACAACGGGAATAATACAAGCAGCATAACTATGGTCAACATGAAGTAGTTGACGATGTCAAACCACATGTCTCCCTTGCTTTTTCTCTTTAATAATTGATTCAAAATGAACTCCCCCTTACCACAGGCTGGTTTCAGTCAACTTCTTGGCGATCCGGTTGACGGTGATTATCAGGATAATATTTACCACTGAATTAAACAGTCCAATTGCCGTAGAAAAGCTGTATTGTGCCTTTTGAATCCCGATTTCATAAACATAGGTCGGAATGATATTGGAAGTGGAATAATTCAAATCGTTCTGCATAAGGAAAGCCTTTTCAAAACCGATGCCCATAATGTTACCGAGTGCGAGAATCAATAAGATGACGATCGTCGGCAAAATGCTTGGAATATCCACATGCATTACGCGCTTCCATTTGCTTGCTCCATCCATAATCGCGGCTTCATGCAATTCTGGATTGACCCCTGCCAGTGCAGCAAGGTAAATGATGGTAGCAAAACCTGTCTCTTGCCAAACCCCTGATAAAATATACAAAGGACGGAACCAACCTTCGTCGGCCAAAAACATAATGGGGTCTCCTCCGAACAAGGTGATGATGTGATTCACGATTCCGCTGTTTGGAGACAGAAAAACATTAAGCATACCGACGAGCACTACGGTAGAAATAAAGTGTGGTGCGTAAATTACAGTTTGTACAATTTTCTTGTATCTTTTGGCCAACATCTGATTCAACATAATCGCTATAATAATCGGAGCTGGGAAGCTAAACACAAGCGATAGAACACTGAGTGTAAGTGTATTCGTCATAATCGTCCAGAAGTTATAGGAACCGAAAAAATCAATAAAGTGCTTAAAGCCTACCCACTCGCTTCCCCAGATTCCCCGACTTGGTGAAAAATCCTTAAAAGCAATTTGTATTCCATACATCGGATAGTACTTAAATACGAGATAAATAATAATGATTGGCAGCAAAAACAGATACAGTTCATAATCACGTTTGACCTGGTTCCATATTTTGCGATTTGGCTTGATCGTGGAATGATCCAACTCACTAGTTCTTGAATTCACCATTACACTCCCTTTCTTGTAAAAGGATATTTTCATTTTTGAAACGTTTCCAATTTATTATAAGAAAAACGTCAGTCGGTGATCCATACCATAAATCCACCGAATGAGCTGAAGTTTTTCCAATCTAAAAAAAACTTGCCTAAGATAACGGGAGATGATACATTTGCTGATTCAAACTTATTCCTTCGATCTTTTAACAGAGTAGTCTGATTGTCAAATGAAACGTTTCCAATTTTCTATAAGAGAAAGTCAAGTTTGCATATCCAGACTGTGATCCGACTTTACGAGCTAATATCTTTACAATAAAATCATGTAGTTTCGCCTTGTCTGAAGATAACGGGGAGACGATACACTTGCTGATCTAAAGTTATACCATCGATCTTTTGATACAGTAGTCTGATTGTCAAACGTGCCATCTCCTCCACTGGCTGCCTGATTGTAGACAATATCGGATGAAAATAA
>NZ_WUDQ01000528.1:0-2566 GCF_009827695.1 Paenibacillus sp. OT2-17
TAGGCACTCCCTCGGAGAGAAGCTTCCGCTGATTGGCATCAAAGTTCGCTTTGGCTCCTTCAGCATCTGCTGACCTAGAGAATGGTCTGTTTTCTTCATTCATAAGAGCACCTCCTTTTCAATCCACTTTAATCATACCAAACTTTTCCGTCGATTTCGCGTTGCTCTTATGCATATACTTCACATATATTTCTGATTGCATCTTCATATATGTGAAGTGTACATCCATATGTCAATATTTCGCTGAATATAAAGTATGATGTCGAATCAAGGTAGAGTGGGTATTTAGACGTCTTTCATTGCAGGACGGTAGTTATGGTATAATTTAGTCAACTTGTTCAAGATCGTAACCAGCGCTCAATTGTTTACTTAACTTGTAATTAAATTGACATCTAAGAATCCACATCCCGGTTACAACCTGCATATTCTGTTTGTAAACCCAGGAGGAGGATACCGATGTCCCCAATCTTTATAGCAAGTTTAATGATGATGGGCATATTTTTATTTCAGGCAGCCATCGTTTTCGGCATCATACATTGGATTTCAAAACGAACCCAACGTCCAGCACAAACCAAAATGTATCTTGCAATGGGTTTGCTCGTTGTAATTTTAGGTTTCCTTGTATGGGACAACTGGATACACTTACAGGAATTCAATGGATGGGCCACGATTAGTCTGTTGGTGATTATTATTAGCGCCTATATACAGCTTAGAAAGCAAAAAGAAAAATACTAATCCCATTACCATGCATCAAAGGAGGAGCGCCATGAAATCTCACTCAACACGCTTTTGGTTACAGAGGGTGCTACTGCTAATGCTTGTTTTACTCTTCAGCGGCTCTCAGCAATCATTCATTGTTGCCGATGCCGCCCCGCCAATTAATGTTCAGGCCTCTGCCAAAGCCAAGCAATTACTTGCCTACCTATCTAATGTACCGGATGATATGCTAATTTCCGGGCAGCATGATTACTTAGAGGCACCGGATGAACAAAATAACAAGCTACAACAAATCAGCGGACAATACGCAGGACTTCACGGCTATGAGTTTGGAGGATTGGCTAACCAGTCCCGTACAGCCCTACGAGAGCAACGTCAGCATGTTGTGAATAGTGCTATCCAATGGAGTCAGGACGGCGGAATCGTAGCTGTTACCTTCCATCAGGCGCTTCCTGGCAAACCTAAAACGTGGAAAAACGTACAAGCAAAAATTACTCAAGCTGAATTTAATCGTTACATCACGCCGGGTACCCCGCAATATAAACAACTGATCGCTGATCTGGATGAGGTGGCTTTGTCCCTTAAGACCTTACGAGACGCGGATGTACCTGTTTTATGGAGGCCCTATCATGAAATGAACGGCAACTGGTTTTGGTGGGGAAACAAGCAAAATTATGCTAAGTTGTGGAATCTAATGTATGATCGGTTCACTCATGTCCATCATCTGGATAACCTGTTGTGGGTGTGGAGTCCCAATGCTCCAAACGCATATAGCACTCCCTATAATTTGTCCTTCCCAGGTATTAACCGAGTAGATATTCTTGCAGCTGATATCTATAACAATGACTACAAACCCTCCTACTACACCGAATTGCTAAAGCTTGCGCAGGGCAAGCCTATGGGAATCGGAGAAAGTGATATTCTGCCAAGTGCGAAGGTGCTGCAAAATCAGCCAGCCTGGGCCTATGCCATGACATGGGGAAAGGAGCTGTCTGCAACCAATTCACAAGCAGCAATCAGACATTTTATGAACCAAAATAATATCATCACACGAGACCTTCTTCATGAGTCCCTACGCTGAAAGAAAAAAGCTTCCACTTTGCTCCTAGAGCGAAGTGGAAGCTTTTTTATACCAAATCCAAATAAAGCACTCTAACTATTTCTAATAACCTCTTCTAGATCAATATCGGCATACGCCTCTTCACCAAGATGTACGGATACAATGGTGTAGATCCGCTTGGACAGTCTAGACATCAGCCGATCACCCGGTGCTACAGAATATTCTTCCCGATAATCTCCAATTTTGTGAAAACCGCTGGACATATGGATGTACAAGTTGCCCCTACGTGTTTTACCATGCACCAACATCAAATCTCCTCCTGCTGTGTAACCAACCTAATTTCCCTGTTACATGTATATCGGTCAGAACAAGATAGGATATAAGTCCCTGGTACCCTCTTTCGTTTCACATGTTAGTGCACGTAAACGAAACGGGTCTGCCAGTGATGTGACAGACCCGTTTTTGTAAACCCATTTTCGTGATTTAGGAAGAAACTATTCTTGATAGGATTCTGCTATTGCATTCGCTGCAATGATTGCATTTTACACGTCAGCAGGACTAACCGGGAACGGCATGTTGACCATTGTATCATTCGATGCACAAGCAGCTTCAGCCACTTGGCGCCATTCAGCCTCAACACATTCCTCTACACCCAAGTCACGAAGCGTCAATGGAAGGCCTACATCCTTAACCAGTTTAATCACGGTTTCCAGTTCTTCTTTCGGTGCATTTTCCAGCACTAGCTGGGTTACCAAACCGAATGTAACTTTCTCCCCATGCTGTGCTTTA
>NZ_WUDQ01000529.1:0-2563 GCF_009827695.1 Paenibacillus sp. OT2-17
ACAGTAGGTCCACCGGCAGAAACATCTAATCTGTATATACACCGTTAAACCTGTTTTGCCACATGGGCGTTACTGTAATGCGGAAACGGGACTTCAAATCCTCTGGCAATTCCGCGCCTTCCCGGCTTCTCAGCTGTTCCAATGCCTCGTTCGTCCACTCGTTCCGGCGTATATCGGATGCAAGCAGCAAATGACGTTCTCCTGACCATTCATCCTGTGTCACCACCCGAAGCAGCAATTGCCGTACATTCGTCGTTCCGTAAAAGCTAAAAGCGGCAAGCTCCGCCATGTTCTGATAAATCTCTAGTGGGGCAGTTTCTTCCTTAGACAGCTTGACATCCAGGGTCAGGACTGAATGTTCCCAGCTTGCGCTTGCAATCGGTGTGGTCAACGGCAGCTCATTCAGCGTATCCACCAGATTGTCATCCGACAGCAGCACCCGTTGCTGAGGCGAAATCGTCGCCTGTGTCTCGCGAACTGCTGCGGTTCCTGAGTCCAGCACCTGTAAGGACGGCAGCAACACAGCTGCTGCGATGGTTATGAGAATGGAGCCACCGAATACAATCCAAGGTTTCATCAGAGCCTCCCCTGACCTCTACCTCATAATGTGGGTTTGCTACGGTAAAGGTCCTCACTCTCATTCTACAACAAAAAAAAGCAGGCTATGCCTGCATTTTAATCCTCCGTATCTACTACCCCGTGCTTGGTCATCACAACGGCTTTGCCGCGAATTTTAATAGCAGAAGTATGATCCGTAAATTGGACGATCAGTACTTCGCCCTTGTCCAATTTTTCTGAATGATGCAAGCGTGTATCCTGACCTCTGGTCAGACCAAAAACCTGACATCCGTTGCTTTTCGCTTTAATTACGACGTACTCACTACTACCCGTCACATTATCTTCCATGTCCTTTTCCTCCCTGAGAGCCGAAGCTATACTTTTTATGATGGAGATTCAAGCTTGTTTTGTCAACTACATGCTTCCTTCGCTACCTGCAACAATTAGCGTGTCCCGAGCCATACTATCCGTGCAGTCCCATCCATTAAAGAAAGGAACGGATCTGATGAAAAACTATCTTCCCGCCAATCTCAGTCCTGCCCAAATCGAACGACTTCAACAGCTGGAGCATGAATTTGCTGAGCTAACAGGTGAACCCCTAGTGCTGATCGCTTATGCCTCGCGAAACGGCAGAACAGCTTCCTCTTCTCCAGTCCATAGCACCTCTACCACGAAGTAAACAGGACAAAAAGAAAAGGCCGTGAATCAAATTCACGGTCTTTTCAGCGCATTGGGAATATGTAAGAAATCTTATTTAATTCCGTCTTTGAGCGCTTTACCCGGTTTAAATGCCGGAATTTTACTCGCAGGGATTTCGATTTCTTCTCCTGTTTGCGGGTTACGTCCTTTACGTGCGGAACGTTCACGAACCTCAAAGTTCCCGAAACCTACCAGTTGCACCTTATCTCCGCTTTGCAGCGCTCCAGAGATCGCCTCAAATACTGCATCGATTGCTTTGGTTACGTCCTTTTTGGACAATTCAGTGCTTTCAGAAACCTGATTGATCAAATCCGTTTTATTCATAATATTCACCTCCCAATTCAAGTGTAGTCCAGCATTAAGGTTATCGGTGTTAATGACCGATATGAGGTCGCCTGTATAAAATAACCCGGGCGGCGTACTGCCTTCCATAATGTTATCATCTGTTTCCGTTTCGTCGTTAAATATACATAGAATATACCTAACCTCCGCAATATAGGCCGAAACTGGCGTTTTATGGCACCCTTCTTGCGTGGAACAAGGTTTATAGTAATACAGTCCACAGACAATTTCAAGTACGACGACGGTTTAACACGTAAAAAGTAACGGCCAGCGCAAGTACCAGCACTACTCCTTTGACAATATCATGGGCAAAATATTGCACATTCATCATCGTTAGTCCATTAACCAACACACCGATCAACACCGCACCAATAAATGTACCAATGACATTGGGTTTACCAGCACCAAAGACCGAAAAACCGACGAATACTGCAGCTACCGCCTCCATCAGCAAGGGGGAACCCGCGTCAATTTGGCCTGAGCCTACTCGCGAGGCATACAAAATACCGGCAATCGCCGCAAATACGCCTGAAGCAACATAGGCCAGAGTACGGACTTTTTTTACCCGTATGCCTGACAGACGAGCAGCTTCCTCATTTCCACCCGTTACATACATTTGACGCCCATGCTTTGTATAGGTCAAGAAAACATGCACCGCTGCCACAGCCAGCAACAGTAAAATAACTGAAATCGGGATACCCAACCATTTACCTTGCCCCAGCAAAAGAAATGCAGGAGATATCTCCCCCGGCGCCTTGCTGCCATCGGGAAACTGCATATGATTGTATATGGTATAGCCCTGGGCGTACGTTTTGTGAATCCCGCTTACAATATACATGATTGCAAGGGTTGCGAGCAAATCAGGAATACGCAGTTTAATAATCAGTAATGAATTCAACAGTCCTACCAAAGCACCGACAACCAGAGACACAATAATGACCACCGCAACAGGCTGCTCATACCA
>NZ_WUDQ01000052.1:0-18300 GCF_009827695.1 Paenibacillus sp. OT2-17
CAAGCTTATCCACTCATGAAGGGGGCGGCAGCCTTTTGCATGGACTGGCTCGTGGAAGGCCCGGAGGGTTGGCTTGTGACATCCCCATCCACATCACCTGAAAATAAATTCAAAACGCCGGACGGCGAGGAATGCAGTATATCTATGGGCTCCACCATGGATATGACGCTAATTCGGGAGCTGTTGGGTAACTGCATTCAAGCTGCGGACCTGCTGGAATTAGACGATGAGTTCCGCAACCGCTGCGAGGAGACACGGGACAGGTTAATGCCCTATCAAATTGGCCGTCACGGTCAGTTACAGGAATGGTTTGTCGATTTTGAGGAAGCGGAGCCTGGGCATCGGCATGTCTCGCATCTATATGGGTTGTACCCCGGTCGACAAATTCACATCCGTGATACCCCGGAGCTGGCTGAGGCGGCCCGTATATCGCTGCGTCGACGGCTTGATCACGGTGGTGGGCACACCGGATGGAGCTGTGCCTGGTTGATTAACCTGTATGCTCGACTGGAAGATGGCGATGCCGCACATCGGTATGTTCGCACGTTGCTGTCGCGATCGACCTATCCTAATTTATTCGACGCTCACCCGCCTTTTCAGATCGACGGTAATTTTGGTGCGGCGGCGGGGATCGCAGAAATGCTGCTACAAAGCCGTCCGGGAGAGCTGACGTTACTGCCTGCCCTGCCAACGGCATGGGCGGAGGGCCGGGTCAGTGGATTGAAGGGACATGGCGGGATGACGGTCGGCATGGAATGGTCCGGTTCCCGGCTTGTCTGCGCTGAACTGGCCACATCCATCTCGGCAGGAAGCTGCACGATTCGCAGTGCGCATCCGTTTAGCGCTGATGCCCGTCAGGCTCTGCCTGATCCTGAGCATGGAGGATTCATTTTGTCATGGATTTTTACCAAAGAGCAGGAAATAACGAACGGACATACGATTATAATTAAAGGAGAGGAACAGACAATATGACCATTTTTCAATTTCCGCAGGACTTCATGTGGGGGACCGCGACGGCAGCCTATCAAATCGAGGGAGCATATGAGGAGGATGGGAGAGGTTTGTCGATCTGGGATACCTTTGCCCATACGCCTGGCAAAGTATTCAACGGTGATAACGGCAATGTAGCTTGTGACAGCTATCATCGCTACGAGGAAGATATCCGCCTAATGAAGGAGCTGGGCATTCGTACATACCGTTTTTCAGTGTCCTGGCCGCGTATATTTCCCAATGGTGACGGTGAAGTCAATCAAGAAGGATTGGACTATTATCATCGCGTAGTCGATTTGTTGAACGAAAATGGGATTGAACCGTTTTGTACACTGTACCATTGGGATCTGCCTCAAGCGCTTCAGGATGCTGGAGGCTGGGAGAATCGTCGCACGATTCAAGCATTTGTCCAGTTTGCAGAAACGATGTTCCGCGAGTTTCACGGTAAAATACACCATTGGCTAACATTCAATGAACCGTGGTGCATCGCCTTTTTATCCAATATGCTGGGTGTTCATGCCCCGGGTCTGACCAATCTTCAGACAGCCATTGATGTAGGACATCATTTGCTAGTTGCGCATGGTCTTTCTGTGCGCCGCTTCCGCGAGCTGGGCACCAGTGGCCAGATCGGTATCGCTCCCAATGTCTCCTGGGCTGTTCCTTACAGCACATCTGAGGAAGATAAAGCCGCTTGTGCGCGCACCATTTCCCTGCACAGTGACTGGTTTCTTCAACCTATTTATCAAGGCTCGTATCCTCAGTTTTTGGTAGACTGGTTTGCGGAGCAGGGAGCCACCGTGCCTATTCAGGATGGGGATATGGATATTATCGGCGAGCCTATTGATATGATCGGTATCATTTACTATGCTATGTCAGTTAATCGTTTTAATCCTGAAGCCGGGTTTCTTCAATCTGAAGAAATCAATATGGGGCTACCTGTAACGGATATCGGTTGGCCAGTGGAGTCGCGTGGGCTGTACGAGGTACTGCATTATTTGCAAAAATACGGTAACCTCGATATTTATATCACAGAGAATGGGGCTTGCATCAACGATGATGTCGTGAATGGCAAGGTTCAGGATGACCGTCGTATTTCGTATATGCAGCAGCATTTGGTGCAGGTACACCGGGCTATTCATGACGGCCTTCATGTCAAAGGATATATGGCATGGTCACTTATGGACAATTTTGAGTGGGCAGAGGGATATAATATGAGATTTGGCATGATTCATGTCGATTTCCGCACACAGGTCCGCACCCCGAAGGAAAGTTACTATTGGTATCGAAATGTAGTAAGTAATAACTGGTTGGAGACCAGACGTTAAACGAAGAGATGTTTTGAAAATAAAGCAGATTTACGCCTGTCTCTGCTCCCTTTTGTTTGAATAGGAGGCCCTCTGGGGTAATAATAACCAAGATGAATGCAGGTTGTTTCAAGTATGTAGAGACAGCAGGAATAAAAAAATAAGAAGTGTGCATACTGAAAAAAATACCTGACGAGGGCGTTTTAAACCATTTTAAACCAGAGGGAGTGGAGGGTATGGCTTCGAATGTTAGGAAATCAGGATCAAATGATAACCAAATGAGCCGCACGGTATCTGTTATCGCTTGGATCGCCTGTATTGCAGGAATTATCCTTATTTTGCTTGATATAGGTAATTTAACTGATCGAAATATATATTTAATGACAGGTATTGGCTGCGTTGTTGCCGGGATTTTTATTTTTCTAGTTGGGAAATCATTTGTCATTGCACGCAAGAAGGAAGACCAGGAAAACGGCCGCAGTTAATACAATTTAAAAATGATTTAAAGCAATATATACCGAAAACAACAATGTGGGGCTTCGAGCAGTGTAGGATGATAACTGTAAGGAGTCCCCTTTTTTCTTTAATATAACTTCTTTAAGATACACAAATAACGTTTTTATTATGTCATCTTTGTATTAATAAGAAATTTTGAATTTGCAAGAGAAATTTTATTTTTAGAGATGTTTTTCACAAAAAACGGACAAATAATCGACAATTCTGTTAACAATAAAAAAAGTGGCCGCTTTTCTGCTATCTTATATAAGGGCAACATTACAGGAGTTCGTAAGTTTTGAGTAATTTATTATTTAAGGAGAGGGGAACAACATGAACAAAAAACCAAAAGCGATTATTGCGTTGGTTTTGACCGTGCTCACGGTAGCATTGCTCATTTGGACGTGTTTTTATGCTGGCGGAAAATACGTTGTTTTCGATCCAAAAGGACCTATTGGGCAAGCACAAAAAGAGCTGATCATTCTTTCAACGTCTATGGCTGCACTGCTGATTGTACCGGTCATGATTTTGACTTTTTTCATCATTTGGCGATATCGCGACGCACCGGATAACAAAGCCAAGTACCAACCTCATTGGGATGACAGCAAAAAGCTGGAGACCGTATGGTGGGCTATTCCAATCATCGTTATCTGCATTCTTGCGGTTATAACTGCGAGATATACCTACTTGCTGGAGCCTTCCAAGCCGTTGGCAAGTACACAAAAGCCAGTAACCATTCAAGTGACTTCACTGGACTGGAAATGGCTCTTTATGTACCCTGAAGAAGGTATTGCTACAGTCAATGAAATTCACATTCCTAAAGGTGTTCCAGTCCGTTTTGAACTGACTGCCGACGCCCCGATGAACTCGTTCTGGATTCCGCAATTGGGCGGTCAGATCTACACCATGTCAGGCATGGCAATGAAACTGCATTTGCAGGCCGACCACGAAGGAACATACTTTGGTTCGGGTGCAAACTTTAGCGGTGAGCATTTTGGACAAATGCGTTTTGATGTAGAGGTTCAGTCGGATGAAGAGTACAAAAACTGGGTCGCTAACATCAAGAAGCAGTCTAAGCCGCTGACGAAAGACGGCTATTTGGCGCTTGCAAAACCAGGTTTGTCCCAACCTGATGAGTATTCTTCAATTCCAGATGGCTTGTTCCAAGACATTGTAAGCAAGTATGTAGTGGATGGTGCTTCTAACCCGCATGCTGGACATGGCGGACACACATCCACAGAAGGTTCTTCCAAGTCCGATACAGAAGATGAAGCTGCAATGGACATGAGTCATATGAATATGAGCGGACACCATTAAATGATTACAGGGAAGGAGGCCCCCAATGCTTGACAAAATAAAAGAGTTTGCATCCACTTTCTTCGTTACTGGAGACCCGATGATCTATGGAGCGGACGTTTCCATCGCACTAGCAACGATCGGGATCGTGTTTGTGCTCACTTATTTCAAAAAATGGGGCTGGCTTTGGAAAAACTGGTTGACTACCGTTGACCATAAAAAAGTCGGTATTATGTATATTCTTGCGGCCATCTTGATGTTATTCCGCGGAGGCGTGGATGCATTATTGATGCGTGTTCAACTTGCTACACCGGATGTTACACTACTGCATCCTGAGCATTACAACCAGATTTTCACAACACATGGCACGATCATGATCTTGTTTATGGCGATGCCGTTGATGTTTGGTTTGTTTAACATTGCCGTACCACTTCAAATTGGTGCGCGCGACGTTGCGTTCCCTTTCCTGAACGCATTGAGCTTCTGGCTTTTCTTTATGGGAGCGATGTTGTTCAACCTGTCCTTCGTTATCGGCGGTTCGCCAGATGCAGGTTGGTTGAGTTATCCACCGCTTTCAGAAATGCAATTTAGTCCCGGCGTTGGTCAGAACTTCTATATCTGGGGTATTCAGATTTCGGGTATAGGTTCATTGGCTACAGGGATCAACTTTATTGTTACTATCATTAAAATGCGTGCACCTGGTATGACTTGGATGAAGATTCCTGTCTTTACGTGGTCCGTATTTTCATCATGTGTTATTATCATTTTCGCGTTTCCAATTCTGACGGTTACTTTAGCCTTGCTATTCCTTGACCGCTTTGGAGGAGGACACTTCTTTACGCTTGATTTCGGCGGTAATCCGATGATGTATATCAACTTGATCTGGATGTGGGGTCACCCTGAGGTATACATTGTAGTTTTGCCGGCTTTCGGTATTTATTCCGAGGTCATCAGTGTATTCTCCAAAAAGAAATTGTTTGGATACAAGTCCATGGTTTACGCCATGTTCATTATTGCGATCTTGTCCTTCTTCACCTGGGCGCATCACTTCTTCACGATGGGATCAGGCGCAGATGTTAATGCATTCTTTGCGATTTCGACGATGGTTATCGCAATACCAACAGGGGTTAAAGTATTTAACTGGTTGTTCACGATGTATCGGGGTAAGATTACATTCAAGACCCCTATGATGTGGTCAATTGCTTTTATTCCTAACTTCTTGATTGCTGGTTTGACGGGCGTCATGTTGTCTGTAGCGCCTGCTGACTTCCAGTTCCATAACAGTTACTTCCTGATCGCTCACTTTCACTCCGCTCTGATTGGTGGTGTAGTGTTCGGTTACTTGGCAGGTCTGTACTATTGGTGGCCTAAAATGTTCGGTTTCACATTGCCTGAAACGCCTGGTAAATGGGCTTTCTGGTTCTGGAACATCGGTTTCTATGTATGTTTTATTCCGCAATATTCTCTCGGTCTGATGGGTATGACGCGTCGTCTGAGCACTTATGGCTGGGATACCGGCTGGCAGCCGCTTAATCTCGTTTCGACCGTTGGGGCATTCCTGATGGGGATTGGTTTCTTGTTCCAGGTTCTTCAAATTCTTCTGGGCATCAAGAATTACCGCAAGCTGAAGGATACAACAGGCGACCCTTGGGGTGGCCATACGTTGGAATGGTCGATTCCTTCACCTGCACCGGAGTACAATTTTGCTACCATTCCACAAGTAGAAGAACGTGATGACTGGTGGGCAGAAAAAGATAAACGTGCAAAAGGTATTTTCAGAAAGCAGCCGCCAATTGAAGCGATTCATATGCCGAAGAACTCGGCGATTCCATTCATTATGTCGGTATTCTTTTTCATTGCAGGTTTCGGGTTCGTATTCGGATGGTCGTTCTTCTATATTCCAGGGTTGATCGGTGTGGCAATTTGTATGATTTGCCGTTCGTTCTTCTCCTATGATGGCGACTACTATATCCCTGCGGATGAAGTAAAACGCACGGAAGCGGCAATAAGGGGGTCTGTATAATGGCACAAGCTGCAGCACACCAAAGCCATGATCATGACCACGGGCATCACGATCCGCAAGAATTGAAGATGCTTGGTTTTTGGATCTTCCTCGTAACGGACGTAATCCTGTTCAGTACCTTGTTCGCAACCTTCGTCGTCCTTCGGAACAACACAGCCGGAGGACCGGGTGGCGCAGAGCTGTTTAACATGACGGGCGTTATTATTGAAACGTTCCTCTTGCTCACGAGCAGCTTCACAAGTGGTCTGGCTGTGTTGGCCATGAACAAAGGAAGCATGAAGGGATTAATTAACTGGTTAATCGTGACGGCGATCCTGGGTCTTGGTTTTATCGGTTTTGAGGTTTACGAGTTTGTTGAGTTGGTACACGAAGGAGCCAATTTTGGAACCAGCGCGTTCTTGTCGGCATTCTTCACTTTAGTCGGAACGCATGGACTTCACGTTTCTTTAGGTCTGGTTTGGATGATTGGACTCATGTTCCAGTTGAAGAAACGCGGGCTTACACCAGAGACGAAGGGCAAAGTTTCGGCATTGAGCTTGTACTGGCACTTTTTGGACGCTGTCTGGATCTTCTTGCTGACAGTCGTCTATTTGATGGGGGTGATGTAGATGGCACAGCATCAAACAGGAGCGGGTTCGCATGGTCATGATGATTCTCACGGTTCAGTGAAATCCTATGTTATCGGGTTTATTCTGTCCATCGTACTGACCATCATTCCTCTCGGTGTGGTTATGAATCATATGTTGAGCCGCACTTCGACCATGGTTGTTATTTTAGCCGCGGCAGTGCTGCAATTTCTGGTTCAGCTTTTCTTCTTCATGCACATTCGTGAAAGCAATGGACCACGCTGGAATGTCATGACTTTGATTTTCGGGGTAGTTATCCTGTTGACCATTGTTGGTGGTTCTGTATGGATTATGGAATACAACATGGTAGCACACTAATAAGTCAGGATTTTTGCAAAATCACTCAAGTACAAACGAATTAGGAAAGAAGAAGCGGACTTAGAGCCGCTTCTTCTTTTTTTGTGTAGCTTATTAAAAATAAAACTGTGGCTTCTTGAACTCAAGTTTACATATGTGTAAAATGGAATTGTATAACAGTAGAGTGAAAACGATAATACTAGTGGAGAGCGGAGGAAAAATTAATGAACACAGAATTACTGTTTAAACCTTTTAAGGCAGGTAATTTATCTCTTCCCAATCGGATTGTTATGGCGCCTATGACACGGAATTTTTCTCCTCAAGGTATTCCAGGGCCTGAAGTGGCCGCGTATTATCGTCGCCGTGCGGAAAATGCAGTTGGATTGATTATTACGGAGGGCACTGCTATTAATCATCCTGCAGCTGTGGAGCACACAAGCATTCCTAATTTTTATGGAGAGGGATTAGAGGGATGGGCCAAGGTAGTTGAGGAGGTTCATGCGGTAGGTGGCAAGATTATACCGCAGCTCTGGCATGTGGGTACGGCCCGTAAAATAGGTGCAGATAATCAACCGAATCCCGAGGCATTGCCTGTCGGTCCGTCCGGTATTTCTCCCGCTGGTGAAAAGGTAGTCGAGCCATTGACGGAGGCTGAGATTGCGGATATTATCTCCGCTTATGCTCAGGCCGCTGCCGATGCCCAGCGAGTGGGGTTTGACGGTATTGAGCTTCATGGAGCACACGGCTATTTAATCGATCAATTTTTCTGGGACAAAACGAATAAGCGTACCGATCAATACGGAGGCAATTTGGTCCAGCGTACTCGGTTTGCGGTGGAGGTCATTGAGGCTTGCCGTCGTGCAGTGGGGCCGAACTTCCCAATTGTACTGCGATTCTCCCAGTGGAAGATGTATCACTATGAAGAAAAGCTGGCACAGACACCACAGGAACTTGAACAGTTTCTCACTCCATTAGTGAAGGCCGGGGTGGATATATTCCATTGCTCAAGCCGCCGTTTTTGGGAACCGGAATTTGAAGGGTCTGATCTAAATTTGGCAGCTTGGACCAAAAAGATAACAGGCAAGCCAGTGATTACTGTGGGCTCGATTGGTTTGGAGAAGGCCTTTTTGAGTGATTTGGAAAAAAATAATAATCGTCAAACCGATCAATCCAGTAGTGTAGAGGCAAGATTAGAACAACTCGTGGGGCAAGTAGAACGAGAGGAAGCTGATCTGGTTGCGGTTGGGCGTGCTTTGTTGGTTGATCCAGCGTTTGCGGTGAAGTTACGTGATCAACAAATAGAAGAAATTATTCCTTACAGTGATGAAGTATTAAAGACGTTGAATTAAGCTTTATGTCGTGTAAAGCTATAGCGTTAGGCAAGCATTGAAACTTGGAAGTTTTCTGTTACAGGGCAAGCTGTAATATAAGCTATTCGTAAACTCTACGAATTTGCTATAATAGAAGCATCAAGTCGAAATACACGGGGTGAAAAGGATGAATTCTGAAACGGAAGCTTTGGATTGCGAGCCGGCTTGTCACGGTTCAGATCAGGAAATCGAGCGCATAAAATCTTCCCTTGTTGAGGATTCCATCGCATACAAAATGTCGGAGCTGTTTAAAGCACTGGGTGACCCGACACGGATTAAGCTGATTTATGCCCTGGCACAAAAAGAATTGTGTGTTCATGATCTGACCCAGGTGTTGAACATGGGACAATCTGCGGTATCCCACCAGCTTCGCTATTTGCGCAACCTGCGTATTGTCAAACGACGCAAGGAAGGCAAGACGGTGTTTTATTCACTGGATGATAATCATGTGGAGCAGATCTTTTTGCAAACCCATCAGCACATATCACATCAATGATTTTTTGGAATAAAACAACAGTAGGGCGCCAAGTGATTGGCGCTCTTTTGGCGTTTGTCCGTTGAAGTCGATTTTTTTGTTAAAAAGGGGCTAGAGTCATTGACTTTTGACCCTGATCCTGAATATAATGGCCTTAACAAATAATATATGAACAGTTGCTCATATATAGTTAATTGGAGGCCGATGATTATGGATGCTCTAAAAAGAACGGAACGGCATGAATGGATTTTGGAAGGTTTGGATTGCGCCAACTGTGCTCTAAAGATTGAAAATGGAGTCAGTAAAATAGAAGGGGTCCTGGATTGCTCGGTCAATTTTGTTACGAAAACGTTGACGATGACCACAAGTTCGGATCAAAAAGAAGAGATTTTTCGCCAGACTGAACGGAAGGTTCACAGACTTGAGCCACATGTTCGGATGGTGGTAAAAAATGCTCGTGGACGCCTGCGTGAAGATAGTCGAAGCAATGCTGGTGCAGTACAGTCAGACTGCACAGAGGATTGTGCATGCGGTCATGAGCATCATAGTGAAGGGCATACACACGAGATCGGACAACATGCGGCTCACAGCCACGCTGGTCATCATCATGGAGCACATGGCAAGCAAGCCCATACGCACGATGGAGACAACTACGGCGATCATGGACACGAGCATCACAAACACCATGCAGAGCACGAACATGGTGAAGCCACCCACGCTCATTCACATTCGCATGGAGATGATGGCCACGCTGGACATACGCATGATCACGGTACGGACGGTATGCGCCGCATGATTGCGCGTTTGGCTATTGGTGCGGTCGTTGCGGCTGTTGCCTGGTGGTTACCTGTCGAAGGTGTAGGCAAGCTGGCCCTATTTTTACTGTCATATATCATCGTTGGCGGTGATGTTGTCTTGCAGGCTGCACGCAGTTTGGTGCGTGGAATGGCCTTTGACGAATACTTCCTGATGACGCTGGCTACTGTGGGTGCATTTGCGATTGGGGGATACCCGGAAGGCGTAGCTGTCATGTTCTTTTATCAAATCGGAGAGCTGTTTCAAGGCATTGCAGTTAACCGTTCACGTAAGTCCATCAGTGATCTGATGGATATTAGACCGGACTATGCCAACCTGAAGACGGCTGAGTCCGTACGGAGAGTGTCCCCAGAAGACGTTCGCATTGGGGATTTGATTGTAATTAAGCCGGGCGAGAAGATCCCGCTGGATGGTAAGGTTATAGATGGTAAATCGCATGTGGATACCTCTGCGTTGACTGGTGAATCGGTGCCTCGTACTGTAGAGCCAGGAAGCAGTGTGTTGAGTGGATTTATCAATACGAACGGACTTCTAACGGTAGAGGTTAGCAAAGAATTTAGTGAATCCGCGGTCTCTAAAATTTTGGAATTAGTGCAAAATGCGAGTGCCAAAAAAGCGCCGACTGAAAAGTTTATCACGAAATTTTCCAGATACTATACTCCAGTAGTGGTTATTGTAGCGCTGTTGTTGGCGGTTGTTCCACCGCTTGTTGTGCCAGGTGCACAATTTGCAGATTGGGTATACCGTGCGCTTGTTTTCCTCGTTATTTCTTGTCCTTGTGCGCTGGTAGTATCCATTCCACTGGGCTTCTTTGGGGGAATCGGGGCAGCCTCCCGTTCAGGTATTCTGATCAAGGGCGGGAACTATCTTGAAGCTCTGAATCATGTGAAATACGCTGTTTTCGATAAAACGGGCACACTCACCAAAGGTGTTTTCCGTGTAACAGGGATTTATCCTGCCGGAGATTTTACAAACGAAAGCTTGCTCGAAACCGCCGCTTTGGCGGAGCTGCATTCCACACACCCTATTGCTGCGTCTTTGCGTGAATCCTACGGTAAAGAACTCAGAGCAGACCGGGTTCAGCAATATAGTGAAATATCGGGTCACGGGATTCAGGCACAAATAGATGGTCGTCTGGTATCGGCCGGGAACGCCAAGCTGATGGAGCGGGAGCATGTGGCTTTTAACGCGGCGCAGCAAGCAGGGACGCTGGATGGAGGAACGGTCGTACATGTGGCTGTAGACGGAACGTATGCTGGGTGCATTCTGATTTCAGATGAGGTTAAGGAAGACGCAGCCCAAACGGTTGCTTCACTGAAAAAGTTGGGTGTGGTGAAAACCATCATGCTGACGGGTGACAATCGGACAGTTGCCGAGGCTGTAGGACGACAGCTGGGTTTGGATGAAGTACGGGCAGAGCTGTTACCTCAGCACAAAGCTGAAGCCATCGAGCAGTTGTCTGCAAGTAAAAAAACGAGCGACAAAATTTTGTTCGTAGGCGATGGGATTAATGATACACCCGTACTGGCACTGGCAGATGTCGGTGTAGCGATGGGCGGTTTGGGATCGGATGCTGCGATTGAGGCGGCAGATATCGTAATCATGAACGACGAGCCTTCAAGGCTGGTTACGGCGATCCATATCGCCAAGCGCACACGTCGTATCGTATGGCAAAACATTATATTTGCGCTAGGCGTCAAAGCTGTGTTTCTTACGCTGGGAGCATTCGGTATTGCTACTATGTGGGAGGCTGTATTTTCCGATGTAGGTGTAACATTGCTAGCCGTATTGAATGTGATGCGTGTATTGAAGGTTCGTTCTTACGAATAAAAATAAACACCCCTGGGTTAGCATTGGATGTATAGGCATCCTGTGAAGACCGGGGGTGTTTATTTTATAGGTTCCTTTTTCGAGTGGTCTTGTGCCCGCAGTATAGAGATTTATTTTGGGATGTAGGGTGGTTGTGCCCAGATGTATAAATGTGTGGCGTGCCTAATACGTTAAGGTAGGGGCTTTACAGGTAAGGCCCATGTAAGATTCGGTTGCTCCATAATGAGTAAGCGTTTTCTTTGTTTGGAGGGGTACTCGAATTCGTGTGTGCCAACTTGCTGACGGAAGAAAGGATGGATTAATAGCATGGAGGCTAAACTGATGCATGTATTCGCAGAGCTGTTGGGTGGCAAAAACAGCCGGGATCTCAAAGTTCCAGAGTCGGGTACGGAGGCTGCTGCACAGAGGTTGGCTATGGAGACGTTAAGGGCAGGCAGCCATGAAGTATCTGCTACGCAGGAGGAAGATCCGTTGGGCTGGCTGGTTGGTTTAGCTGAGCAGGGCATAATCAGTCGAGCGGAGGCTTTGATGGCTGCGAATCCGGAATTACTTGGGAAAACGATGCTGAATAACGACAACGATATTGGGCAAGCAATGGGCACACTCCTAAAATGGAGCGATGAATACAGGCGCACCTCCATACGGATTTATGCCGATGCTCCTGCAAGTTTGAGTCGCATCAGTACAGAGACAGCATCAGAAATAGGCAGTTTTGACGGTTATAGTCTTCTGCATGGTCCCTTGTCACAGGCATCTGGCCGCGTGGGGGAATTATGCTATGCCTATCTGGACGTAGCTGAGTCTGGACAGATGATTCATGCCCCTGACGGGGAGCCCGATCCCATCCTTATTCCCGGTTCTCGTGCATCTGACACGTACAAAACCTTTAACCAGGCATCTGGCCTGCCTGGATTGTGTGAGCATTTGTCCCGCCGAATTATCAGTTTGCTGGAAACAGAATATGAAGGCTTATTCGAGTCTTTGAACGGATCACCACTCACTATAGCCCTAATTGAGCAGAACAATGCAGTGGGTCTTGGAAGCCTGCAAGATATGCAGCTGGAGGCATTACTGCGTGCGGCGTTACGGAGCGTGCGGCAGGGGGGAGAACCCAAGCTGGAGATTATGGTGCGCAATCCGGCTGACGTGGACGAATTCCGGGCAACCCGAGACTGGATTGACGGCGTTGCGGAGCAGACCTTATGCGGACGTCTTCGGTGCATTCCATATCGGGTAGGCGTACTTTTGACAGTTGATCCGTCTTTGGTGCCTAACGTAAGCCAAACAGGGAACAGGCCAGCCGCACGGTCGGGGGAGTCAGCCAACCCCAATAACATGTCCGAAGTGGGCGCGCGACAGATCAAGCAGGTGGCTCAAGCTGCAGATCTGGCACGTTTTGCCGATACGGTCATTTTAGAAGTCATACCAACTCCATCCGATGGCATTAGGGCTGAGGATCAGTTGATTCCATCCGATGTCAATGGTCATGTGAATACTAGTGATATGATAAAATGCATAATGGAGGCTGTTCGGCGTGTAAAGCCCGAGCTTCCTTTGTGGGTAGCAATAGATGAAATTCACCAGTCTCTGGATGGGATGTCGATCTGGGAGAATGAGCTGACGGGGGTCATTTGCCCGGACACAGCAGTTCCCGCTGCACGCCTTGCGGCTGCGCGTTTGGAACTGCAACAGCCCGCAGATCGTCAGCACACTTCAGGAACTGCACACAACCATGCGTGGAAGTTTCCTTTAGCCTGAAGATAACCCGAATTCATGTAATAGAGGATTTTGCAAAAATCCAATAAGCGACTTTCAATGAACAATATATAGATCGAAATGGTCTAGTTCGTCTATATATTGCACTTTGGAGCGACTGGAATCGAATTTTGCAAATCCTGAATAGGATACTTTAAATATGGAGGATACCTGCGGTGTTTGCGCGGGTATCTTTTTTTATTTAGGCCATTACTGGTTTACAAGTGGAAAAGAAAAGGTATATAATAAAACAAAAGTTTCACTAAACCAAAATAATTGTATAGATGCAAAAATGATTATCATTCTCATTGCCAAACATGCTGCTTCGGGCTTCCCGAAGCAGCATGTGCTATTTTAAGGCACTTAACAATGGATATCATTCTCAATGAGATGCTAGTACAAGGAACAAAATATGAAAGGAACGTGACATGATGCAAGCTGCTCAACGATTACAAGATACATTGTCTTCCTCTAACCGAACCCTTTCAAAAAACAGTGGCAGCGGACGACCCGGTCCGAATCGCAAGCCGCAATTTCAGCTTAAAAGCATGCTGAAAAACAAGGAGATGCAAGCTGCTCTAGGTAGTGGATTGCTGATGCTAATGGCATGGGGGATTTCACATTGGTGGCAATGGCTATCGGTCATTCTGTATGTGGTGTCTTACGCCCTTGGGGGCTGGTCCAAAGCCAGAGAAGGGATCGAAACACTGATCCGAGAACATGATCTGGATGTTAATCTGCTCATGATCGCTGCCTCCCTAGGAGCTGCGGCCATTGGCTATTGGAATGAAGGAGCCATGCTGATCTTTATTTTTGCACTCAGCGGTGCGCTGGAGAGCTATACCACCGAGCGTAGTAGTAAGGATATTTCTGAGCTCATGGCGTTGAAGCCGGAAACGGCTTTGCGCTTGTCTCGCGAGGGGACGGAAACGGTCGGCATTGAGCAGCTGTTGCCAGGCGACCTGCTGCTGGTGAAGCCGGGCGAACTGATTCCGGCGGACGGGCGAATCTCCAAGGGCGTTTCGGCAGTGAATCAGGCATCTATTACCGGTGAATCTGTTCCGGTAAATAAGGTGGAAGGTGACGAAGTATATGCCGGCACCATTAATGGAGAAGGCGTGCTATATGTAGAGGTTAGACAGTCCTCGGAGGACACTTTATTTTCAAAAATCATTCGTATGGTGGAAGAGGCTCAGACCGAAGTTCCTGATTCCCAGCGGTTTATTAAAACGTTTGAATCGGTGTACGCTCGAATTGTTGTTGCTGTCACGCTGATCGTCATTGCCGGTGCACCCATAGCATTAGGCTGGACGTGGGCAGCAGCGTTCTACAAGGCTATGGTGTTCCTCGTCGTGGCCTCACCCTGTGCGCTCGTGTCATCCATTATGCCAGTGATGCTATCGGCCATTTCCAACCGTGCCCGGCGGGGCATCCTGTTCAAAGGTGGCGCACATGTGGAGAATATGGCATTGACTTCTGTTGTTGCTTTTGACAAAACAGGCACGTTAACGATGGGGTCACCTGTCGTCACGGATTGGATTACCGCCGCAGAATACGATGCCGATGAGCTATTGCACATTGTCGCTACAATCGAAAGTTATTCTTTGCATCCGCTGGCGCGAGCGATTGTAGCCAAAGCCCAAGCTGAATGGGGACAGAGAGAGCTGCTCCCAACCGAGCAAGTGCAGGCACTCACCGGATGGGGGATGGAAGGCATCATAGGCGGGGTGAAGTGGAAAATCGGTCGTACAAATGTACTGGATGGACCTAGTCCTCTGGCAGAGCCACAGTGGATGGAGAGTCGGGCCCGGCTGGAAGCTGAGGGCAAAACCGTATCCATTATCCTCGCGGATGATCGGATTGCCGGGATGCTGGCACTACGCGACGAGCTGCGTCCGCAGGCCCAAGAGTCCGTGAAACGCCTGCAAGCGCAGGGGATCTGGGTCGTCATGCTGACCGGAGACCGTCCAGAAACGGCTGCTGTGATCGCGGGGCAGGCCGGAGTCGACGCCGTATATGCTGGCTTAATGCCGGAGGACAAAGTCAGCCATATTCGCATGCTGCGGGAGCAGTACGGGCATGTCGTCATGGTCGGCGACGGTGTGAATGACGCTCCAGCGTTGACTGCGGCAACCGTAGGACTAGGCATGGGGATGCATGGCAGCGGAGCAGCGCTAGAGGTCGCTGACGTGGTACTGATGAACGATGGAATCGAGGAGATTGCTCCGACGATAGCACTGGCGCGCAAGGCGCAGCGGGTGGTCAAACAAAATATGATCTTCGCGGTAAGTGTCATTTTGCTGCTTGTGATCAGCAACTTTGTGCAAGATATAGCCCTGCCATTTGGGGTTATTGGGCATGAAGGCAGCACATTACTTGTCATTTTGAATGGCCTGCGCTTATTGCGGTCATAGGACTAATAATTACAAGATAACAAACAGGAAGGAGCATTCATACCTCTTAAAATCCAAGGGGGTGAATGCTCCTTCTTTTGCAGTACTAGCCTATCTGTCTGAAAGGCAAGTTCATCTCATACCTCTAGTTCGCTAACGCTGTACGTCTATCTTCGTCGCGGTGTAGACCGTCGCAAGAACAAGGAAAACAATAGCCCTGCAAGCGCAATCCCTGTAGCAATGATGAAGGCATCATTAATGCCATGGATCGTCGATTCCGTAACAGCACTGCGGTACACCTGTTGTAGCGCCAACGCTGAACCACTTTCTGTTGAAACGCCCGCTGTTTGCGCGAGGGTTTGTCCCAACTGTGCTACTCCTTCGGTTAAAGGAACATTGGCGGTGGTAGCGACATTCGCATAATCCGCTACATGAATCGTGGTCCGGCTGCTCATTACAGTAATGAGCCAAGCGGTACCGATAGACCCAGCGATTTGCCGTACTGTGTTGGACATGGCTGTACCGTGGCTACCGAGATGGGCAGGTAGCTGGTTTAGCCCTTCCGTCTGGACGGACATCATCAGCAATGACATTCCGAAGCTGCGAATCGTATAGATGATCATAATATGTCCGTAGGTGGTGGCATCGGTCAGCAGACTGAATTCCCATGTCGTGACTGCCGTAATGATCAGTCCAATGATCGCCAACGGCCTCGCGCCGATACGGTCAAATACTGCCCCTGATATCGGTGACATCACACCCATCAGCAGTGCACCCGGCAACAGCAGCAGACCGGATTGCAGCGGTGTAAAGCCGCGTATATTTTGCAAATAGATCGGCAGCAGCAGCATCCCGCCGAACATTGTCATGTTGACGGTAGCCCCGACTAAGGTCGATACAGTGAAAATATCATATTTAAACACACGGAACTCCAGCATCGGTTGTATCATGTTCAGCTCACGTACGATAAACATTACAATAAACACAATCCCGGCAGCGAGTGTAAGTATTACCGTATTGCTACTCCAGCCTTTGTCTCCAGCTGAACTAAAGCCATACAGCAGAAAGCCAAAACCAAGGGTGGAAAAGATGGTTCCCAACAGGTCAAAGTTCGGTTTTGTTAGCTTGGATACATTTTTGAGCCAGCGTATGGCGAACAGAATATCAATGATCGCCAGCGGAATAACCAGCAAAAATAGCAGCCGCCAGCTGTAATGCTCCACAATCCAGCCGGATAAAGTCGGTCCAATCGCCGGGGCAAACATCATGGCGATCCCCATGGTACCCATGGCAGCGCCCCGTTTTTCCGGAGGAAACACAGTCAGGAACACGTTCATGACCACAGGCATGATGATGCCCGCTCCGCTGGCCTGGATAACGCGTCCAACCAGCATAGGCGCAAAGCCGGTACTGGCAGCACAGACGACAGACCCGGCAGTAAATAACCCCATCGCGGATATGAACAGCGCACGTGTTCCGAATGACTCAATCAGAAAAGCGGTGATTGGAATCAAAATCCCGTTGGTTAGCATATATCCGGTGGATAGCCATTGAACGGTCGTTGCAGATACATTGAAATCATTCATCAAGTGTGGAATGGCCACGTTAAGCAGCGTTTGATTCAAAATAGAAATGAAGGCGCCTAGCAGCAGCACGGACAGAATACGTCCGACGGACATTTTTTGATCCATGACAGCCTCCTACTTGTGAACTCTGATGGTCGCACTCATTCCCGGGATAATACCCAGCCCCTTGTAACCTTGAATGGAAATATTGACAGGCACGACCTGTGTTACCTTGGTATAGTTGGCAGTGGTATTGGAAGTGGGCAGTAGTGAAAAAGTTGATGCGGTCGCCAGACCGATCTTTTCGAGTTTACCGCTCAGGGACGTATCCGGGTAAGCATCAATATATACATCTACGGTCTGTCCTACTTGAAGATCCTGTACAGCCGTTTCGTCTATATTGGCGGTAATCCATAAATTGTTTAGATCAAAAGCCTTCGCTAAGGGCGTGCCTGCCCCAACAATCGAGTTATTGACCGCAGATTGCTGCACGATGGTACCATCGGTTGGAATCGTAACGGTAATTCGGCTTCCGCCTCCTTCTATATTCCCAAGCGTGCTTCCAGCGGTGTAGGTTTTACCAACTTCAGCATTCCAGCCTGTGAGCTTGCCCGCGCTTGGAGAGGCAACGGTAACCGCTTGTCCGCTCACTTGGGCATTATCGGTTTTTATGTAGTTGGCGGATTGATTATAGTAATAGGCGGCGGCTCCACCTCCTGCCAGAATAATGATAATAACTAGCAGGTTGACTAATATGGCGCGTGAATTCATGTGTAACATGCCTCCCTAGTTCTTGGATTTTCAAAGTATGCGTCAAACGATTCATAATATTCAGATGGATTTTGGGCAAGGTTAAGAGCGCATGCGAAAAGGATGATTTTGCTGACAAAGGATGATGCGCATAATGACGACCAGAATCATGATTGTATATGACAGTGAAAATGAGCATACCGAACGTCTCGCTCGCTCCATCGCAGAAGGCGCGCGCCTTGAGCACACGGAAGTGTTGCTAAAGCATGTGAACGAGGCCGACGTGAACGAGCTAGTGAATGTGGACGCGATCAT
>NZ_WUDQ01000530.1:0-2560 GCF_009827695.1 Paenibacillus sp. OT2-17
AAGTGAATTTGTTCTGCATCCGTCTTTGATGGATTCAACTTTGCAGGCCACAATCGGCTTGGTAATGGGTTCGGAAGAAAATTTGCCTGTAGGCAAGCCAGCGTTACCCTTTGCTTTGGAGGAGCTGAAGATATCCGAAAAATGCACTCCAGTGATGTGGGCCCGGATCTCTCACGATGGGAGTGAAGAGACGTCGAATGGATTAAGCAAGGTGGATATTGATCTGTGCGATGAGACCGGAAAGATTTGCGTGCAGCTCAAAGGACTTTTATCCAGAGCTTTGGAAGGAGATGTGGGGCAAGCCAGCATCACTGAGGATATGGGTACACTGATGCTTGAGCCTGTCTGGCAGGAGACGCCTGTCACCACAGGGGTGAACGCTAACGAAGATATCCAGCATGTTGTGATCCTGTGTGAAGTGGATGGTATCTCCGGGGAGGATATTGAAGCCCACATGGATGGTGCTCGCTGCCTTGTTTTACAGTCCTCCAGCATGGATATGGACAGTCGGTTTGAAGATTATACCATTCAGATATTTGAAGAATTGCAAAGCATCCTGCTAGACATCCCCAAACAGAAAGTTTTGATACAGCTTGCAACCCGCGCTCGGAAGGACCAACAGGTTTATTCCGGGCTCTTTGCAATGCTGAAAACCGCTCAAAAAGAAAATCCGAATGTCATGGGTCAGCTGCTTGAGCTTGATGTAGAGGATAATGTCGAAGGAATCATTGAGAAACTACAAGGGAACCGGAGTGGCCTGCATAACGAACGGATACGGTACCAAGGGGACAAACGACAGGCTTTAATGTGGCAAGAAATTGAAGCCTTACGTGAAGATGCAGACCTGCCGTGGAGAGATGGTGGGACCTATCTCATTACTGGTGGCTTAGGTGGCCTGGGGCTTATTTTTGCCAGAGACATTGTGCGCAATGTGAAAAACTCCACCGTCGTATTGGTGGGTCGGTCATCACTTTCTGCGGACCAAAAGGCTCTGTTAAGCGAACTGAGAGCGCTGGGCGGTCATATAGAGTATCAACAGGCAGATGTGGGCCACAACGAATCGGTTACCGGGCTAATTCATGGCATCGTCAAGCAATTTGGCGGTCTTAACGGTATTTTGCACACAGCCGGAGTGATTCGGGACAACTTCATCATCAAGAAGACTAAAGAAGAGGTTAGAGAAGTGCTGATTCCGAAGGTCTCAGGGGTGATGAATCTGGACCAGGCCAGCAGAGACCTGCCTCTGGACTTCTTTATCTTATTTTCTTCTGGCGCAGGAAGCCTTGGCAATGTAGGACAGGTTGACTACTCCGCTGCTAATGGCTTCATGGATGCGTATGCCTCCTATCGAAATGCTTTGGTGACAGCAAAGCAGCGCCAGGGGCAAACGCTGTCGATAAACTGGCCTCTGTGGAAGGATGGAGGCATGCATGTCGACCTGGAAACGGAAAGGGCGATGCAAGGCCTGGGCATGATTGCCATGCAAACGGAGAATGGAATCAAAGCTTTGTATCAAAGCCTGTCTTCCGGCAGAAGTCAGGTTATGGTGATCGAAGGATACCCCCAAAGGATTAAAGCGGCAATTCTAGGCCAGCTCTCGGAAACTGATGTCTCAGGCCGATCTGTAATAGAAAGTGGGGGAGCACCGTTTAACGGAGAAGAATCGCTAAGGGAAAAAGCGGAGGGTTATTTGAAAACGGTACTTTCAACCGTGATCAAGCTGCCCGCTGAAAGTATAGATGTAAATGCACCAATGGACAGGTATGGGATTGACTCCATACTGGTTATGCAGCTTACCAATGAATTGGAAAAGACTTTCGGCTCATTACCGAAAACATTATTTTTTGAATACCAGAATCTCCGGTCATTGACGGGTTATTTCCTTGAATCGTATCGCGGTCGGCTGATTGATGCTGTAGAAGCGACAGAGAAGAATACGGCTCCTGATGCAGGCCCGAAAGTACCTATAAAAGCAACGATAGAGCCTTTAGTCTCGATATCGGCTAATCGTAGGCGTCCATGGCTTTTCCCGACAGGTATACAACCACATCAGGAGAAGAAGGCATTAGACATTGCAATTATCGGCGTGTCGGGGAGATATCCGGGAGCATTGGGTATCCGAGAGTTCTGGGACAACCTAAGGGATGGAAAGGATTGCATTACAGAGATTCCCAAGGAACGCTGGGATCACAGTCTGTACTTTAATGAAAACAGAGGCAAGCCCGGAAAAACCTACAGCAAGTGGGGAGGGTTCATCGATGGAGTGGACTGGTTTGACCCGTTGTTTTTCAATATTTCGCCAAGGGAAGCGGAAACGATGGACCCGCAGGAGCGCTTATTCCTGGAATGCGTTTATGAAACGATAGAGGATGCAGGTTATACGAGAGAAACCCTTTGTGCAGAGCGGGAGCTTGGCGGCATAGAAGGCAATGTCGGGGTTTACGTCGGAGTGATGTACCATGAGTATCAACTCTATGGAGCCCAGGAACAAGCCAAGGGAAGGATGATTGGACTTCTCGGGAATGCCTCGGCGGTTGCCAACCGGGTATCGTATTTTTGT
>NZ_WUDQ01000531.1:0-2551 GCF_009827695.1 Paenibacillus sp. OT2-17
ATTGGCTACCTGTCCAACAACCGGACGCTCTTCCGCGCTCAGCTTGCCCATACCGCGCAAGATTTCAGTCAGTGCGCCCTTTTTCCCCGAATATTTGACCCGTAAATCAGCCAGCTCCTTGGGTGTTGCCACCTTCTCCAATACTTCCAGTGCTTCTTCCTTCAAGGCCAGCAAATGTTCCTTCATTTGGATGGTTTCGCTCATCGCCTGTTCAGTCCCCTTTCTTCATATCCAGCTTTTCAGACAACAAAAAAAGGTCTTTTCTCCCGGTAAGGGACGAAAAGACCGTGGTACCACCCTCGTTAGACAATAAGCTCAGCTCACCCGGCGTTCTGCCTTACGGCAACTAGTTACAGGTGATTGTTCATGCTATGCATCATCGTCTCGCTCTGCACGTTGTAACGGTCGTGAACCGGTATCCCCTACTTGCACATTCGCCATTCACATGGCGCCTGAGGTTCAAGGAACTGCTCCGGAGCGAACTTCAACAGCCCAGTATTTGCAGAAACGCTCTCAATCCTACGGCGCTTCCTCCCTGTTCAATCGGACACTGTCTACTCTTCTCCATCAAGACATTTTCAAAAATTCGAACTATTGTTCATTATTATATGCAAACTACCGCGCTTTGGCAAGCAGGGCATACGTTCATTTCTTTAGATATCGAGATCATCCAACCGCTCCAGATTTGCACGAATGCGCCTGATTTCGCTCAACAACTTCTCATTTTCGTCATTCGTGCCCGTCATTCCCATCAACTCTGTAAGACGCAATTGTAATCGAAGACGTTCCTCACGCCGCTCCTGGTCTTCTGGCTCCCGTTGACGGCTCCGCTCATCTTCTTGCTTTTCGTCGGCTGTCCCCTCATAGATTTCATATCCGCCCCCCGGCTTCATATCGAGTAACCGAGTTGCCGTGTACCTCACCAGCTCCCGATCATGTGAGACGAGCACCAGTGCTCCATCATAGTTACGCAAAGAATCCTCTACAATTTCACGGGTTTCAATGTCAAAATAATTCGTCGGTTCATCCAGCACCAGCAGATTGGCTCCACTAAAGTACAGACGCAGAAAAGCTACCCTGCATTTTTCTCCCATACTAAGTGTCCCGATCTTTTTAAACACGTCCTCTTTCGCAAAAAGAAAGCAGCCTAATACCGTTCTCGCTTCTGTTTGGGTCATCGTCGGGAGCGCAAGCAGACTGTCCAGCAACGTTTGATCCTCCGGAAGCTGCTCCAACTCCTGTGAAAAATATCCGATGTTCAACTGTGGGTTGGCTGTGATTTTTCCCGTCTGCGGCTCCAGTTGACCTGTTAATAACCGAAGCAGCGTGGTTTTACCAATTCCATTGGGCCCCCGAACAGCCAGACGGTCTCCACGTGCAACGATCAGATTTAGATTTTTCACAATGATACGGTCGTCGTAGCTAAAGTCAACCTGCTCAGCACGCAGCAAATATTTTGCCTGAAACCCGCTGTCACTTAATTTCATGTGCAAAGACGCAGCCTCACGCGGTTGCTCTACTCTATTGGCCTCCAGTCGCTCCAGTTCCTTCTCCTTCGCATGATAACGGGAAATATTTTTTTTAGCCTTGGCCTTATAAAAGCTCTGCGTAACGGCCATCTCAACCTTGGATGCGCCACGATGCGCCTGATGAAACCATTCCCTGTAATTTCGAATCGTTTCCTCCAACGCCTGTTTCGCCAGCTCCTGCTTTCGATAGCTGGCTTCCTGCTCTCGCAGTTCCCGCTCCTTTTGCGCTTTATATTCCTTATAGCCGCCTTTATAGCGCCCAATACCTGTCGATGTGAGCTCAACTATACTCGTAGCCACCCGATCCAAAAAGGCTCTGTCATGCGATACAAACAGCAGCGTTCCCGGATACGTAGACAGCCACTGCTCCAGCCAAAGCAAGCTTTCGGCATCCAAATGGTTGGTCGGCTCATCCAACACCAGCAGCTTCGGCTGCCTGACCATGAGTCCGGCCAATCGCACTCTCGTCTTCTGGCCACCACTCAGGTCACCATAAGCAATGGACCACGTCTGGACAGGCATTCCCATTCGAGTGAGCGCCTTTTCCACCTCAGACTCCCAGGCAAAGCCTTGCAGGCGTTCGTATTCATCCATTAGCTCGCCGTAACGCTCCAGATGATGCTCCATATCCTTCCCAGCATCGGCTAGGTCAGCTTCCAGCTGTCCCAACGCTTGCTTGAGACGCCAATGCCGAGGGCTGGCCTGCTGTGCGGCCTCCAGTGCGGTTCGAGACCAAGCCACCGTATCCTGCTGCTTCAGCCAGCCCCGCTCTTCCAGTGGCAAATCATGCTCTACTTGACCAGAGGTTGGTGCTTCATCTCCCAGCAATATTCGCAATAGCGTCGTTTTACCTGCTCCATTTCTTCCAAACAGTGCGAGCCGTTCTCCTTCCATCACATCCAGCGACACATTCTCAAATAAAGATGTCCCGTTCCAATCCTTTACTACATTGCGAATACGCAAAATTGTTCTCATACCACGATCATCCTTTCCCAGTCCGGTTTTTTGATCCCGGAAGCAAT
>NZ_WUDQ01000532.1:0-2546 GCF_009827695.1 Paenibacillus sp. OT2-17
ATAGGGTTATCTACAGATGAAAAGGATGTCTATATCCAGGTTAAGGATTATGGGATCGGAATACCTGAGGGCGCGATCAAGCGGGTCTTTGAACGATTTTATCGGGTAGATAGCTCCAGGCATCGTAAAACCGGAGGAACGGGGCTGGGGTTGCCAATTGCCAAGGCAATTACAGATGCCCATCAGGGTACGATACGCATGGAGAGCGTAGAAGGAGAAGGAACGGTAGTCATCGTCACGCTGCCCCAAAGACAACAGGAAAGGCTGTTCCTCCAGTAGATATATCTACTAGCGGGACAGCCCTTTTTATCATCTAAAATTTATTCTAAAGGACACGACGTGCTGTTGTGTAATTGCGACTCCACCATCCGGAATTTAGATCTGTAACCGTTACGCCGCCTTTACCATACGTATGCAGAATTTTGCCGTTCCCCATGTAAATGGCTACATGATGAATTGGTGCATAGAAAAAGACCAAATCGCCTTTTTTCAGCTGACTACGCGGTACAAAAGTGCCAACAGTTGATTGCTGTCTAGACGAACGTGGTAGCTTAATGCCATTTTGTGCAAATACATATTGAGTGAATGAAGAGCAGTCAAAAGAGCTTGTATTGCCAGCTGGGGCTCCATGCTCATAACGCACGCCCATAAACTGGGAGCCTTTAGAAATAATCCGATCAGCTTTACTTGCCGAAGCAGCATGAGTGGTGGCTGGTCCAACGACGAAGCTCCCTGCGCTCAATGCCAAAGTCATAGTAAAGCAAATACCCATCCACAATTTTTTAGAAGTATGTTTCATATATAAATTCCTCCGTTATTCGTATTGTGTTGATGTCCTGAAATGACAATAACACAAATAAAATATCCGGAATTTACCACTCATGGTTACAAACCTGTTACCCCAACGCTTTGTCCTCATTTATTAGAAAACGATGAGAATTTTCTCCTTAATTTTGGCTTGACAAATTGTATAGACTCCACTTATAGATAGGCTCGTATGACAAAAAGCGACTTGCAGACGATTGGCACAAGCAATCACGCAAAATATACATACCTATATACTACAATTTATAACTTGTACGGGAGTATGCTCTGATTCCCGTTGACATTGTAAGGATCACACCGTATTTCCGGTCAGGAAGGGGAATTCGTATGGCTTCAAAGCAGAATAAAGCACTCAAAAAACGGCGTCTAACCATTGTTCAGGTCATTTCCAACTATCCAGATGCACAGCCGGTACCCTCCAACAAGGGCGGAACGGAAAAGGTCGTGCATGAATTAACTGAGGAATTGGTGAGACGAGGGCATCATGTATCTCTTTTTGCCGCTCTTGGGAGCAGGAGCAGTGCGCGGTTGATTACCTATCCCAAGGGTTTGAAACATAGTCAGATCCCCCAATATGTACTCCGGCATATGCCTTCCGACACACATATCATTCATGATCATACCTTTCGTTCTGCTGTAGGGCGTAGGAAGCTGCCTTGTCCATCAGTATGCACCGTTCATCTTCCAGTGAAGAGACACGGTAAAAACCCGGTATATGTCAGTAAACGAGCACGTCAGCTGATGGGCAGGGGCAAAGGATTTTATATCTATAACGGCATTAACACACATGAATACGAGTTCAGCAGTGAGAAGCGTGGCTACTTGCTGTTCATGGGCAGAATTATACGAAATAAAGGTGTATTGCAGGCCATTCAGGTTGCAGAACGAACAGGAAAAAAACTGCTTATTGCAGGTCCTATCAAAGCTCCAGAATTTTTCCGCAAAGAGATTCAGAAACGAATTCAGCGTAATCCGAATATACGCTATGTGGGGGCAGTTGGAGGCGATCAGAAACAGAAATTGCTGAAACATGCAGAGTGTCTGTTGTTTCCGACACTGTGGGAAGAGCCATTTGGACTCGTTATGGTTGAGGCCATGGCTTGTGGAACACCAGTGCTGGCATTAAAAAACGGCTCCGTTCCCGAGGTGCTCTCGGGCTTTCCACAGTTGATTTGCAAATCGGTTAGCCAAATGGCACGAAAAGCACAGCAAAAAAACTACCCGTCACCAGCGAAGCTGCGTTTGTATGTGACTCAAAGATTTACCAACAAACAGATGACCAGTAACTACTTAAGACTATACCGTGAAATCATCCGTCGGAGAGAACAAAAGAGAGGACAACGACAGCCTACACGGAGGTGAGGGGAATGCAGGTTAAACGGTATATGCTCGGAAAGGGCTCTTGGGCAACTCCTTATTATATAGCCACAGGGGCACAGAAAGGTCCGTGTGTGATGGTGGTGGCGGGAATACATGGTAAAGAAATAGCAAGCATACGAGCTGCTGAGAAACTGGTAAAGCTTTTGAATCAGCAAAAACTGCGATTTAGCCAGGGTAAGCTTATAATTGTACCGATTGTAAATCAAGAGGCTTACCGCAAACGGATTAGAGGAATACCTGATCTTAATCGAACCTTTCCGCGCAAAAAAAAGCAGCTGGCAACACAACCACTTTCCGCTGCTCTATTCAAATTAACACAAAAGCATCAACCTGAATGGTAT
>NZ_WUDQ01000533.1:0-2546 GCF_009827695.1 Paenibacillus sp. OT2-17
CAAATCTGGACCCGGAAAAAGTAACTTCCTTAAAGAAGGTAATTGCAGCAGGTTCGGCTTCCACTCCCGAACTTTTAAAGAAATGGAGCAACAGGATTTCATATATAAATGCTTATGGACCTACTGAGACAACCGTATGTGCAACGGTATGGAAAGCAGATGATTGTGAGACGGCCGATAAGTCGGTACCTATTGGTAAACCTATTACCAATACCCGGGTGTTTATAGTTGATGAAAACAATAATCTTAAGCCCATAGGTGTTGAGGGTGAACTCTGTGTTTCCGGGGCAGGATTGGCGAGAGGATACTTGAAAAAACCGGAACTTACCAGGGAAAAGTTTGTACCGAACCCATTTATGCCTGGAGAACTGATGTATAAAACAGGAGATCTTGCAAAGTGGCTTCCTGACGGGAATATTGCATTTGCCGGCAGAAAAGACCACCAGGTTAAAATAAGAGGGTATAGAATCGAGCTTGAGGAAATAGAAGCAGCCCTTTTGAAGCATGCTGATATAAATGAGGCGGTGGTCATTGACCGGGAGGATTCAAGTGTAGGCAGGTATCTTTGCGCTTATATAGTGTCTGACCGAGAAGTGACAGTGACCGAAATAAGGGAGCTTATATCTAAAGAGCTGCCCGATTATATGATTCCATCCTATTTTATGAGGATAGCAAAAGTACCGTTAACCATAAATGGAAAATTGGACAGAAAGGCGCTGCCGCTGCCTGATGGAAGAATAAATACAGGAACAGAGTATGCAGCGCCTTCAGGTGAAGTGGAGGAAAGGCTTGCGCTGCTGTGGCAGGACATCCTTGGAATAGAGAAGGTAGGAAGAAATGATAACTTCTTTATGCTCGGAGGACACTCGTTAAAGGCAACAAGCCTTGTAGCAAGAATTCACAAAGAGTTCAATGTAGACATACCTCTTAAGGAAATATTCAAGACACCAACCATCTTAGAAATTGCCAGCTACATTGAAGACTCAAAGGAGAGCCTATATCAGTCCATTCAACGTGCTGGGGATATGGAATATTATCCCATGTCATCCGCCCAGAAAAGACTATATATATTAAACCAGCTTGAAGGAGCTGGAATCGCCTACAATATACCTGGCATAATATTGCTGGAAGGTACTGTTGATAAAGCACGTTTTGAGCAGGCTTTTCATAGTCTGATAGAAAGGCATGAGAGCTTTCGAACCTCCTTCCATATGATCGAGGAAGAGCTGTCTCAGAAAGTCCATGACAAGGCGGACCTAAGTATCATGTACCTGGAAACCAGTGAAGAGAAGGTTCCCGAAATAGTGGAGAAATTCATAAGGCCCTTTGACCTTGGAAAGGCTCCACTATTAAGAGTTGGACTTGTAAAGATTGGAGAAGCCAGACATATTATGGTGTTTGACATGCATCATATCATATCGGATGGAGTGTCCAACGACATACTGGTAAGAGAGTTTATAAGCTTATATGAAGGGAAAATACTTCCTCCACTGCGTATACAGTACAAGGACTACTCAGTTTGGCAGAGGGAATTGTTTGCAGGAGCTGCCATAAGTAAGCAGGAGGAATTCTGGCTCCAGACCTTTCAGGGAGAGATCCCTGTGCTGGATTTATCCACCGACTACCCAAGACCCGCAGTACAAAGCTTTGAAGGAGACTACATCAGCTTTGAAGCTGATAGCGAGCTTGCGGTTAGACTTAACAAGCTTGGATCAGACAATGGAGCTACATTATATATGACGCTTCTTGCTGCATACAATGTGCTGTTATCTAGATACACTGGACAGGAAGATATTATTGTGGGAAGTCCTATAGCTGGAAGGCCTCATGCTGACCTTCAAGACATCATAGGTATGTTTGTAAACACTCTGGCCATGAGAAACCACCCGCAAGGAGAAAAGACTTTTATTGAATTCTTGAAAGAAGTTAAAGAAAATGCTTTGAAAGCATACGACAATCAGGACTATCAGTTTGAAGAATTAGTGGATAAGCTGGACATAAGGAGGGATATGAGCAGGAATCCCCTCTTTGATACCATGTTTGCCATATACAATGTTGGAAAAGCAGAGCTCATAACGTCTGATCTAAGCTTCAAGCCGTACAACAAAGGGATAGAAGGCAGAATATCAAAATTTGACATCACCTTAAATGCATTTGAGACTGAGGATGGTATAGCCTTTGAACTCGAATACTGTACAAGACTGTTTAAGAAAGAAACAGTTGAAAGACTTGGGGCTCATTACATCAATTTGCTGGAAGAAATTGCAGCATACCCCGAAAAAAGGCTTTATGAAATCGAAATGTTATCACAGGAAGAAAAACAGCAAGTATTATACAGCTTTAACGATACTGCTCTCGAATATCCCCTGGATAAAACCATACACCAAATGTTTGAGGAGCAAGTGAAAAAGACTCCTGATCATATTGCAGTGGTTTTTGAAGGTAAACAATTAACCTACCGAGAACTGAATCAAAAGGCAAACCAATTGGCCAGGGCATTAAGAGAAAAGGGAGTAAAGCCTGATGATATTGTAGGCATAATGGTG
>NZ_WUDQ01000534.1:0-2539 GCF_009827695.1 Paenibacillus sp. OT2-17
GTTGGGCATCCCCTTCTTTGTATATTTACCTGACACTCCCATATATTCTCTGCTTTCAGTCATTTTAACTCCTCCTTTAAATGATCGTAACAGTTCAATTTAATGCTCATATCTTTATTGGATTGAATTCATCAACTCATAGTAATATTTGGATTCACGAGTTTTGTTAAGACTATACCAGGCTTCTAATGTTTTTGAAGAAAACACACCCAGAGCTTTTAAGACATGTACAGAAAACTCCAACGGAGCTGTTCCAGATGCAGTGATCAGTTTTCCATCCGTTACAGCAGACTCCACTTTGTAATAATTTTCGCCCGTGTAGTTGGGACAGATCATTTTAAGGTATTCCAGATCATTGCTTGTATGCCAACGTGAATTCAGCAATCCTGCCTGGGCAAGTCCCATGGTAGCACCACAAATCGCTGCAACCCATATCCCTTCCTCTAAACACCTCTCAGCGATTTTTAAGATGGGTTGGTGAATGGTTTCTGTCCATGTATCTCCACCGGGTAAAATCAATGTATCTGTGCTTTCAATGCTGCACTCATCCAGTGTGATGTCAGGCAGGATTTTCAATCCGCCCATTGTAGTTACAGGGGTCTTTTCCATTCCCACGGTAACTATTTTTGATGGGACCAGCCCCTTTTTATAATATCTCCCCGAGTTCAGTTCGGCAGTTAAGTAACCTGTCTCCCAATCTGCCATGGTGTCAAACACATAAAGATATACTGTATTATTCATTTGCAAATTCTCCTCATTTTATAATTCATCGAGTGATACCAATCATCCTTCGGTAATCAATGATTATCATCATTATAAAAAAGCTTCACTGACATCTGCTGTCAGTGAAGCTTTTAACGTTGATAATATTCCATTAACTCCGACGCAACAGCAAAAAGTTTTTCCTTCAAACTCTGTGGTTCGATGACTTGAATGGATTTCCCATAGGGTAAGAGTAAATAAGGGACATATGTATGAAGTGATTTTTCCTCAAGCAAAAAGATGGCTTGATTGGATGTCCGCTCTTTTAGATGATGCCCCAAAAACCAATGCAGACATAAGTCATCCAATGCCTCTGACCTGCCTCCGATAGTTAAAGAAATTAAACTGTCCTTGCCCACTAAATCAGGTAATAGATTTTGCATAAAAAATTCACGGGCTGAAAAAGCTTCAGAACGCTTAAATAGGATTGGAGTACGCTTGATTTGTAGAATTCGATCTGCCCGAAAGCTACGGATCTCATTTCTCAGGTGACAAAATGCAACAGTATACCATTTATTGTTCCAGTAAACCATTCCATAGGGGTCTATCACCCTATTCTTGGGTTGTTCTTCATGGCTTGTGCGATAATCCATTTCTACAGAGAATTCGTTGGCTACAGCCTGCTCCAATTCCGCCAATATCGGCTGAAGAGAAGGGTCTCCCATGCGATTAATAACTTCAAATCCGGCTAAATGACGGCTAAGTATATTTTCCTGCTCTTGATTCGAATACATTTTCAATTTTGATGTCGCATTGTCTAATGCCTCACTCAAAGGGTATCCAGCTTCTTTTGCAAAAATAGCAGCATGAAGTAGTGCTTTTTTTTCTTCAATATCAAATAGTAGAGGCGCTCTAATAAAATTATTCAGCAGGCTATACCCGCCATTATGACCTGTGTCGGATATTATAGGCACTCCACTGGCACATAGTGCATCAATATAACGATAAACGGTCCTTATATTTATTTCTAACTTTTCGGATATTTGTTTTGCAGTCATTTTCACACCCGAATTCAGCATCCATAGAATGGCCAGCATATTATCGTTTTTTGGCATAACATGAACCCTCATCTTTCATTTAAGCTCAATCTTATATATATCTTTTTATACTCCCTCTTACCACCTATTATATACTTTTTTCCACCTTATACTTCCCTCTCATATCTTCTAATTCCAGATTTACACATAGTAAATACCACTTCCAATGGTTCATTCTGTAAACTAAATCTCTCTTTTAACCGATAAATACATATGCTGGGTTGTTTATTAAATATCACCTCTTGTTTCTTAATATCAAACAATCCCCTTAATACATTACATATCTATCTTGACTCACAGTTTGTACTCATCTGCGGCTTCTATAATTCAGAAGCGAATTCAAGATGACGTGCTTTACTTGGAAATACCCATCGCATCTAGAAAGGAGTCATGAACTCACTTGAGCGTTTTATCAGATGGGATCGGATATGAAAGCCTACGCTTTTATGGTCCCTTTCAGCCACTACACATCGAACAACTTCAAATAACACGTGCCATTAATGATCATGCCTTTTTACATATCAGTGGCATGCTCTCCGAAGAACAAGGAGCTGTATGCATCGGACAGGATATGGAGCAAGAGCCCATTGTGATCCGTCAGTTGAATGATCAGGGACAATCGCTGAGAAGGCTGTTCCATGGGATTGTTACGCATATGTCCGTACACTGCGTGCGAGGCGTGTATACGTTTGAACTGGAGGCCGCTTCCCATTCGTACCAGATGGATATTAAGCGTAAAA
>NZ_WUDQ01000535.1:0-2531 GCF_009827695.1 Paenibacillus sp. OT2-17
ATAGGTCTAAATAAGATCTGTCTGGAATAACGTTCATTCATTAGATTGTGTCCCTTGATAATACAGCCATATAACGAGGATCAGGCTAGCCAGCGCCACTTGGGAGAGGAGCATGAATCCAATGGAATATTGGCCAGTAGCGGCATGAATCGTCGACAACAAGATCGGAGGGAAAAAGCCACCGAGACCGCCCATCATGGATACAATTCCGTTAACTATACCTGCCTGTTTATTAAAATAAAATGGAACTAGCTTGAAAATGACGCCGTTCCCCATTCCAGCACATACAGCGATCGCCAAGCAGCCTACTGTATAAAGGGTAATCCCTGGTGAAAAAGCCAAAAGAATCGCAGCGACCGTATAAACAGAGAACGTGCCTACCAGCAGGAACAGGGGCTGAAACCGATCCGCCAGCCAGCCACCGATGGGGCGGAAGAAAGTGGCAATCGCTATAAAGCCTGCTGTACGCATCCCTGCATCCACTTTAGTCAGCTCAAAATTCGATACCAAGAAATTCGGCAAGTACACCGTGAACGCTACAAATGAGCCAAATGTAATAAAATAAAAGAGCGAGAAAAACCAAAGCTTTTCATTTTTGTAAACCCCTTTGATCTGTTCCATAATGGGCGTCTTTACTTTAGCTTCATGACGGTCCCCTAAGAAGAAATTCAAAGCGATAAAAACAAGCAGCAGAATGAGATACAGCTTCACTGTAGGGGCCCAGCCAATTTGAGTAGCCACAATAGGGGCCGAGAAGGTAGTGACGGCTGTTCCCAAATTCCCTATGCCATACATCCCATTTACAAACCCATGCTTTTCCTTTGGATAATACTTCGGCAGCGAAGTCACCCCAACCGAGAACACAGCTCCCCCAATCCCAAGGAACAAGCCACCGATAATTAAATCCATCATCGTAGAAGCTTCACTGATATAGTAGACGGGAAACAAAAGCAAAATAAAGCTAACGAGAAAAACGATTCTTGCTCCGAAGATGTTGGCATAATAACCAAGCGGAATGCGCAGAATCGAACCAAGCACGACCGGAATTGCTGTGACCATGGCCAATTTTCCGGGTGGAATAGCAATATCCTCCGTAATGAACGGCATAAGCGAAGAAATGATAACCCATACCATGAATCCAAGAATCAAGTTCAATGTTTGTAACGGCAACTGCATTTTTCTAATCATTTAACTCACCTTTTCAACGTTTTTTCTGTCGAATTATTGATTTGAATTTTCTGTCCCCATTGTAGCCGCTAGCCCATCCATTCGAATATAGGGGAGTCCCCTTTACCTAACAGGGGACTCCCTGAAAATATAAAAAACCGCTTCTATAGGAAGCGGCTTGGTCAATTCAAGAGATAAGCGTATTTAATTTGTCACATAACTTGGTTAGATCATTCCGATTGATCTGTTGCTCTGCCATAGGAAAAAGTACGGCTTCTTCTTTTATAAAATGTACAGTCAGGACTTCGAAGGCCTCCCCTGCGTTCTTGGTCGCCTCTCGAATCTCATCAAGCGTGAGCAAACTCAGATCGCCCTCCGTCTGATAAAGAAAATGATCGATATAGCCCTCTATTTCACGGTGCTCCTCCTGTATACCAACGAGCGGTCCCTGCTCAAAACCAATGTAGGTTCCTAGCATAGAAAAGAAGTGTTCTTCTTCCTTTTCGGTATGTTTCTTTAGGGATACCCTAAAATCGATAATCTGCGTTCTCAGTTTTTCCAGTTGCTTGCGGCCTTCTTCCAAATCTAGTATTCTGTGCTGCTCAAACCACAATACAATGGCATGCCATTCATCCATCAGATAGGTTAGATAGCGATGCTCATTTTCAAGAATACGCATGGCAGGTTTGGAAAAGGGCAATTTCTCATTTTCCAGCACGCGGATTTCCTCCATTCATCGGCTAAAAATCCAGCATTTTTTTCTTTAATGCATATTGGACCAGTTCAGGCCGACTTCTTAAATTCAATTTCTCCATGATTTTCGCTTTGTTCGCTTCCACCGTCTTGACAGAGATGAACAGCTTTTCCGCAACTTCCTTGTTACCGTAACCTTTTGCGACCAGAGGTAGAATCTCCAGTTCCCGCTTGGACAGGATCTCATAAGGATCTTCTGATTGTGACGTCGTATCTTTTTTGATGAACTCACGAACGAGAGAAGTAGCCATTTTAGGATGGATATAAGTCCCACCCCCATGAATGGTTCGTATAGCAAGCAATAACTCCTCATCTGGGGCATTTTTCAAAACGTATCCTGAAGCACCATTCTTTAAAATATGAAAAAGATATTCTTCATCGTCATGCATGGTCAAAATCAGAATTTTAGTATCAGGGTGGTCCTCTTTAATTTTGCCTGTAGCGATCAATCCACTTTCGCCTGGGGGCATGCTGAGATCCATGATTAGAATATCCGGACGATATTTAGCTACCATCGTATACGCTTCAATGCCATCCGCAGCCGTTCCGACAACCTCCATATCCGATTGGAAGTTCAAAATCATGGAAAATCCGCTTCGTACAATAGCATG
>NZ_WUDQ01000536.1:0-2531 GCF_009827695.1 Paenibacillus sp. OT2-17
CTGAACCGAGTACCATCGCAATGAACAGAATTCTCGCGGTATTACGCGGTTCACTGTAAAAGATCATGCCCAATATGGCCCCGCCAGAAGCCCCAATACCGGTCCAGACAGCGTAGGCCGTTCCCATGGGTAGTGTTTCCATGGCCAGGGATAGAAACAAGAAGCTCAATCCAAAGCCTGCAAGCAAGTAAAAAGCAGACAGGAAATTCCGATCTTTATGGAGCTTATTAATCATAAGAACTCCCATCATCTCAAATACGCCTGCCAAAATTAGAAATACCCAGTTCATACGTCAGTGCACCTCTTTTCCTTGTTTCTTCTCTTTGCTCTGTATTTTGAGCCCTACAACTCCGAGCAGAAGCACCCCGATTAGCAACAATTTAGATCCCTGTACCTCAGCATCAAACAACAAAATTTCTGCCAATACAGTGCCGGCCGTTCCCAAGCCGACAAACACTGCATACACCGTACCTACCGGAAGCGTACGGGAAGCCATAATCATGAGTATGAAACTTACTAAAATTCCAACTAAAGTGCCCCCCCACTCTAACCATCCGCTGGCATGTTTCAGGCCGATGACCCATCCAACTTCAAATAATGCCGCAATTACAACAGATAACCATGTCTTGTTCATTCTGTGCTTCCTCCTTTTTGATAATGCTGCAAATGTAGTATGGATTTATAGCAGCAAAAAAAAAGCCTGAGAGAATACTGCATACAGCAGTTTTTCTCCCAGGCTTTTATCCCTCCGTGGCACAGTACGACGACTGTGAGTTTTCTCTCGGACCAGCCGATATTACATCGCGGAACCCTAGAAAACATTTTTGAATTCAGTTATAGTTAACATTATACATATTAGTGAATAAATTACAATATAAAAATTAATAAGAATTCGTATATCACCCTAAACTTATATTATTGTTTTGGTCATTATGAAATCAATTTGTTCTTCATCACCCATATAAAAAGAGTGTGCGCCAGTTTGAACAAACCCCATTTTCTTATAAAAAGCAATGGCGTTTTCATTTTTTTCCCATACACCGAGCCAGATCTTCTTTTTATTATGTTCAATCGCAATTTCCATAGCTTTATTTAGCAGATATTTACCAAGCCCATGTTTTTGAGATTTGTTTTTTATATAAATCCTCTCAATTTCGAGCGACTCATCACCCATTTTTTCGGATTGGGCGTCATTCATATTTACCTTTAAATATCCAGCCAGTTCTTCATTGAAATAGATGAAAAAGATTTCTGAAGAGACGTTGGACAATTCCTCCTCCAACTGTTTAAAGTTAAATGCTCTTTCCAAATAGGCTTTCATATTTTCAGGTGAATTCTGATCTTTAAAAGTATCGTTGAATGTTTCAATACTTATTTCTTGGAGTATTTGTAAATCTTCACGGCTGCACTTTATTATTTTCACAGTCACTTTAATGCATCTCTCCTTCATGTAAATCAATAATTTCTTTTGTTCCCCTTTTTTACAAATTCCCAGTCATCCCCTATATTTTCTCTTACTCTTTGAAGAAGATTGAAAATGGTTTCTACTTCTCTTTCCGAAAATCCCTCTAATGCAATGTTATTGGAATAATCATTTTCTCTTTTTATAAAAGGATAAACATTGTTCCCTTTCTCTGTTGGAAAGAGTTTTTTAATTTTTTGGTTATGGTTATCTTCTTTCTTTTCAATAAAGCCATTAATTACAAGTTTTTTTATAGCACGAGATGCAGTTGTTCGATCTACTTTTATCATCTCGGATAACTTTTCTTGAATGATTCCTGGGTTTTCACATATTCGCACAAGGTACAAATACTGCCCTTTTGTAAGGTCATATTCTTTAAATTCTATATTACTTATAGAATCTAATGCCCTTGCGATCATTCCAATTTCACGAAGCACTTCCTTCATAGTTAACTCCTTTGCCCCTATTTTATTGCAAATGCAATAAAAATGATATATATTGAATTTACCTTATTTTTATTGCATTTGCAACAAAAAAATATATTAAAGAGGTCGAGTAAAGTGAAATATATTTTTTTTGTATTAGGAATTTTTATATTATCCCTTGGAATTTCGTTCACTATACAATCAGACCTTGGGACTTCACCTTTTGATGCACTTTTGGTAGGACTGTCCATAAATGTGGGGCTTACTGTGGGAAGTTGGGAAATCATAATAGCTATAATATTGATATGTTGTAATTCGCTTTTAAAAAGACAAAGACCTGAAGTTTTGGGGTTGTTAACAGCATTTATAACGGGTATTGGTATTGATATGTGGCTTTTTTTATTACACAATTTGATAGCACCTGAACTATGGTACAGCAAAGTTGTTTGTTTTGGAATTGGTTTAGTTGTTGTAGGATTAGGAACTGCAACATATTTACAGACAAATTTTGCACCAATTCCAGTTGACCGATTAACATTAATCATACAAGAATTAACTAGAACAAATCTATTTTTTTCGAGAACACTCATCTATCTTATATTCTTGATCATAGCAGTCATTTTAAATGGCCCCATTGGCATTGG
>NZ_WUDQ01000537.1:0-2529 GCF_009827695.1 Paenibacillus sp. OT2-17
CCAGTTAACCAGCATGAGACTTTATTTTATAACGGTCAATTTAAGGTCGTAGCTTCCCGAAGTACTCCGGATATTAACCGAACGGACATCACGGGCGTAACCCGTAGGCTGCTGGAGGGCAATACAGGTGTCATTGAAGATGACGGTGAGAAACACGGAATAGGATTCAGCCGCATTGGGGAAGAGGCCCTTTACATATCGGTTAAGGATGTCAGCGAGGATACAGCACAGCGAATCAGCTCCTTTCGCAAACAATTGTGGATGGTCATGGTTCTGATATTGTTCATTCTGTGGGCCATGCTCGTACAGTTCCGCAAAAGGATTGTAAAGGATGCCATCGTGAACAATCAGGTGCGTGACCAACGGCGCGATGAAGATATGCGACAGCAGCAGGACACCTATTATTTGCCGTTAATGCAGACGATTGAGCAGCAGCTACAAGAGCTGCAAGAGCAGACTAGCCGTCTCACAGGCGGTGATGATTTGAAGCTGCTGGGATTTTATCATGATCTAGCAAACCGTTTTGAAGCGGCTTCCAGTCAGGGAAAAGGAGCCTCTCATGAGGAACTGGAGTATTTTCGCGAGTTGAATGAAAATTTCATCCAGGGTCGTCTCAGACAGGAATCCTCACTGGGAGAGTTACTGACGGGAGTCCGTAGCTTGCGCGATGAGCTGGAAGAGAAGATGCATGATAATAGTGGAATTAGCTTTACAGATATGAATGAAGTATTGTCTGAGTCGCTGAAATGGGCGAACCGTTCATTGAACATGAAGAACATTCAAGTGATCTTGCGGCAAGAGCCTGTTCCATCGATTGCAGCACAAGCACCCATGCTGTACAAAACGATTCAGGGGCTGCTGGAAAATGCAGTTCAGGCCATGGGCCAAGGTGAAGAGCAGCCTGAGAATCAGGAAAAGGGCCGAACAGGTCTGCGGTCCAAGCGGCAATCTCAAGTGCTTAAGGTTAGTTCACGGCTGGAAGAAGGAGAAATTATTATTAACATTGAAGACACGGGCGGCGGGATTGATGATAAAATGCGTTGGAGCTATTTCCAGCCAGACTATTCACAAAACTCCCAGGAGCATGCATTCAGCCTGTATCATATGGATGCATACCTGAAGACCATAGGTGGTCGTTTAAAGCTGCGTAATACCGATCAGGGCTTGCAGGCAATCGTTCGTTTGAGGAGATAGGCCCAAGATAACCGACAGATATACGAGAAGTTCAAGAGAGGGGGACAAGCATGAAAAAATGGATATTTCGCTACCGCTACGATATGGCGGCAATGATGTTGATGCTGATTGCGATTGTTGCATATCTTGCACCCATCTATGGACCAGGGCAAATTGTGTTTAGCGACATTGCTTTTGGAGCCACCTCTCATCGGTATCTGGAGGAAATAACCGGAGTATGGAACGAGCGATGGTCTACCTCGACCTTGTTCAATGCTCCACGTATCCTGTACATCTTGCCCTTCTATGGACTGTCGCTCTTATTTGACGAAAGCGGCCCGGTCTTGCTCAAGTCGTTTATTACAGGCTTATTATTTGTTTCGGCATTTTCGATGTATGCCTTTGCCAAGCGACTGGTCAGCGTGTATTATTCACCAAGCTTTACGAAGACCCGTATTTTTGCCATCATGGTCGGCTCGTTGTTTTATGCGCTGAATCCGTGGGTTATTTTCCGCATTCAGCATATTTCTTTGCTCTGTGGATATAGCTTGTTTCCGTTAATGCTGCGATTCTTTTTCAGTGCGGTGGACCCCAAGTTTCAAATTCAACAAATTAAAAACTATCATCCCCACAAGTTGTATCAGCGAAACTGGATCGACCTGTTCCTGTTGGCTGCGGTATTCACCGTTAGTGCTGCAGCAATTCATTATTTTTTCTTCGGCATGATTTATTTGGGATTGTTCACCATGTTGCTATTAATCAAGTTGACCTGGACCCACCGTAAGGCCGGTCGCACCTATTTGCAGCCGTTATACGGCAATTTTTTGCGTAAAGGGATCATTTTTGGCGTGTTTTTCGGTCTGCTCAGTTTTTATTGGTTGTCTCTATATGTCGGTAGCATGTTGATGGACGCTCAAGCGTCTCAGCATAATATCAACGTCGTGGATACGTTGTCTCTGTTCAGCCGCAACAGCAGTTTATATAATGTGGGTTATTTACTGAGCTATTGGTGGCCCATGTTTTCCTTGTCCTCACTGCCTGGCATGTTTTATGTAGGAGGGGGATTTTTGTTGCTATTGATCGGGTATGCGATGGTGACACGTTCACATAAAAATCCGATCATTCTGATCTTCTCGCTACTTACGTTGCTGTTTCTGGTTGCAGCTACCGGGACGACGTTCCCATCCATTGCCAAGTGGTTTGTCATTTTGGTTACGAAAACCCCTGTGATTGGTTCGGTTTTCCGTGATCCTAACAAATTTATTGGACTGATTGCCCTTAATTTCGGGGTGTTGCTGACCTTTGGTGTTATTCAATTTATGGAATGGTTCGGATCATCCCCGTTGCAGCGTGTAT
>NZ_WUDQ01000538.1:0-2528 GCF_009827695.1 Paenibacillus sp. OT2-17
TACCTATCGGGACAATACGCATATACAAACCATTGTTGTCCTTTCAGAACGAGCGTATGCGGTTCAACATTCCGTTCCGTTATGGCTCCTTCCGCATTTCGATAGGTAAAAGCGACAGTACGCGCTTGGCTCATTGCTTCTTTCACCTTTTTCAATTTGCCTTCCTGTGCAGCTTGATTTCCCCATCCCGAATGATCGACGATAAACTGTGTGGTACGGACACTAAATCGCTCTTTCCCGGACTCCGGCATAATACTTTCAAATTTATGAAGTAACCGCGACACATTGGGGCTGCCCAACGTCGAGGACAAACTCTGCAGCCCCATCACAATGTCCTTGACATCGTTATCCGTCAGCATACTGCGATCCAGACGGTATCCTTCCATCAGACCGATTCCCCCATTGGCTCCCTGATAAGTCACCACCGGAATACCTGCCATACTAATCGCTTCAATATCTCTATAGATCGTCCGGATCGAAACCTCATATAAATCAGCCAGTTCCTTCGCTTGTACTCTATTTTTCTTTAGCAGCAAAATGACGATAGAAAGCAATCGGTCAATTTTCATTTTTTCAAAACCTTTCACCCTTAGTAAAAATAAGCCATGAGTTCCTCATTATATTCCTGTCCGTGATATTCTAAAGCATTCTTTTCTATACCATAGGTTTCAAATCCCAACTTCCTATACAGCTTAACAGCAGCTTGATTGGTAGTTACCACACTCAGGTTAATTTGCTTCAAACCTTCCAATTTTCTACCTTGGCTGATGACTTCCAATAAAAGTTTTTTAGCGATCCCCTGACCTCGGTAGGTCGATGGTACATAAACTCCCCAAATCGTTCCTTTATGCTGCGTTTTTATTTTTTGTTCTCTTCTAAACCCAGTCATACCGGCCAGCTGATGATCCTTTGTAAATGCACCAAGTATGTAATGATCTCGTTTATTTTGTATCTGCTTCACCACATCAGATAATGGAACTCGTGCAGCTTCCTCATAGGAGGTTCCAAAAGCTTCAGGGTTCATTTGCAGGGCTTCCAGTCTCAAATTCCAATACGCTTCAGCGTCTGCTGATTGTATGTTCCTGATTAAAATCATGGTTTCACGTCCCTCCAAATGTTTTCCTTCATATTACTCTATCTCTTCTCTAAAATGAATCTGTTATTCTTCGATTAAAATAACCTCAGGTGCTCTATCCAGCCGGATAGAATGCCTGAGGTTTCAATAACTCCTTACAAATTATGACTCGTAGCGCTTCAGCACAATAACCGCATTATGACCACCGAAGCCGAAAGAATTAGATAGCCCAATATTTAGTGGAACCTTGCGCGCTTCGTGAGGCACATAATCCAGATCGCAAGCAGGGTCTGGATTATCCAGATGCATCGTTGGCGGAATGATACCTTCTCGCAGGCTTTGCACAAGTGCAATCGCTTCAACACCGCCCGCAGCCCCCAGCATATGACCCAGCATGGACTTATTCGCAGTAACCGGAATCTGATAGGCATAATCACCAAAAAGCTTGTGGATTGCAAGGGTCTCAGCGACATCCCCGACAGACGTACTCGTCGCGTGGGCGCTAATCACGTCCACTTCCTCAGGGGAGATGTGAGCCGAACGAAGGGCCGCTTTCATCGCCAAGTAAGCTCCGGTTCCTTCGGGATGCGGTGCAACCATGTGATAAGCATCCGAACTGGCTCCATAACCGATGACCTCACCATAGATTTCCGCACCACGTCGGATAGCGTGTTCCAATGACTCCAGTACCAGAATACCTGCACCTTCGCTCATGACAAAGCCGTCCCGATTCTGATCAAAAGGTCGACTTGCTATAGAAGGCTCCTCGTTACGTGTGGACAAGGCAGTCGCATTAGCGAAACTCGCCAAGGCCAATCTAGTCACCGCCGCTTCAGCCCCACCGGCAAAAATGACATCTGCATCTCCTGTACGAATCGTCCGAAACGCCTCTCCAATTGCTGTATTCCCAATAGAGCAAGCCGTCACGGGTGAAAGCGTAGGTCCCATCGCTCCAAACGCGATACTAATTTGAGCAGCAGCCATATTCGAGATCATCATAGGTACCAGCGTTGGGCTAACTCTACCCGGTCCACGATGTAGCAGCACATCTACACTGTCCACCAACGTATCCAAACCGCCGACTCCCGATCCCACATAAACACCGACACGCTCCAAATCGGTGTGATCCAGTTCCAGACCGGAATCCTTGAGCGCTTGCTCTGCCGCATATAATGCAAACTGAGTAAACCGATCCATTCGTCTAGCATCTTTACGTCCCCATTGCTTTTCTGCATCAAAATCCTGTACCAGTCCAGCAATTTGTGCTTTCAAATCGGACACATCGAATGTATCAATTTTACGTATACCTGAATTGCCTTCCAGCAAATTCTTCCACAACGTGTCCACTTTATTACCCAGTGGGGAAACGACACCCATACCTGTTATCACTACTCTTTGCATAAGCTATTCATTCCTCCTGCTCGGTGACTTACTTATAATCCTCATTTTACCC
>NZ_WUDQ01000539.1:0-2526 GCF_009827695.1 Paenibacillus sp. OT2-17
CCTGCGCCATCAAGCGGCGGGTGATGTGGTATTTTACAGCATACTGAAGTTGGCATTTGTTGTAGGAATTTTATTTTGGACTCGAAAAAAATGGATTACGTGGGTGACGTCATGAAACTTTCTCAACGATTACAATATATTATGGAACAAATTCCTGCCGGGAGCAGACTTGCGGATATTGGCTCGGATCATGGACTACTCCCTGTGGCTGCAGTGCGTAGTGGCAGAGTACTTCAAGCCGTGGCGGGTGAGGTCAACGATGGTCCGTTACGTGCGGCTCAAAAGCAGGTGGCCGAAGCAGGTCTTACTGATCGCATTGCGGTTAGAAAGGGAGATGGCTTGGCTGTAATTAAGGCCAATGAGGTTGATGTTATTACGATAGCCGGCATGGGTGGTGCCTTGATCGCTTCCATTTTAGAGCAAGGGAAAGACAAGCTTGTTTCAGTGAAACAGCTTGTTCTACAGCCTAACGTAGGCGAGGATATCTTACGCCGTTGGCTCATCGAACATCAATGGGTACTAACAAGTGAACATATTATGGAAGAAGACGGAAAAATATATGAAATTCTGACGGCCGTACCTGATTCGGTAAGCCCACTGAAACAGGATGAGCTGTATCAACCATGGAAACTTCCCGATAGTTCGCTGGTGCTGACACAGGATTTGTTAATGCAACTCGGACCGCTATTGGTCAAAGCACCGAATGAAATCTTTTTTTATAAATGGAAATTGGAGATTCGCAAGCTTGAGGATGTGCTGGCACAAGTGGCACGATCAGATCAGGAATCCGCACAGCATAAGCGGGAGCAATTACGCAAGCAAATTGAACAGCTAGAGGAGGTACTTGCATGTTTGCCAAAGGACAGACAGTGATTAGCTACATGGAGCAGCTGGCTCCGAAATACTTGGCAGTTCCGGACGATAGAATCGGGCTTCAGCTGGGTAGTCTGCAAAAGGAAATCAAAAACATATTAGTAGCCCTGGATGTTAATGATGAGGTTGTCGAAGAGGCAATCCGCATAAAAGCTGATCTCATTATTGCACATCATGCGATTATATTCCGCCCACTTAAAGCATTGAACACGGATCAGCCTGCGGGCAGATTGTATGAAAAGCTGATCAAGAATGATATTGCTGTCTACATCAGTCATACGAATCTGGATACGGCTGAGGACGGCATGAATGACTGGATGGCGGAAGCTCTGGGTATTCAAAGTGAAGGTACGCTGGAGGATGTTCACACCGAGCAATTATTCAAGCTTGTTGTTTTCGTACCCAAAACACATCATCAACGGGTACTTGATGCCGTATTAGGGGCGGGAGCTGGACATATCGGCAACTACAGCCATTGCAGCTTTAACATTGACGGCTACGGAACTTTTGTACCGGGTGAAGGCACACAGCCGTTTTTGGGTGAGCCGGGTAAAATGGAACGTAGTGAAGAGGTTCGTATCGAGACCATTGTACCGCAGGGTGTACGCAGTAAAGTTGTTCAAGCGATGCTGAAGGCGCATCCTTATGAAGAGGTGGCTTATGACCTGTACCATATGGATTTGCAAGGCCGTAGCTTTGGTTTGGGGCGGGTCGGCAAGCTCAAGGAAACCTGCACGTTACGGGAGTTTGTCGATGTTGTAAAAAACGGTCTCAACGTCGAGCATGTACGTGTGGTGGGCGACTTAGATCGTACGATCAAAAAGGCAGCCGTGCTTGGGGGCTCTGGCAGCCGTTATGTGAACAAGTCGCTCTTTAAGGGAGCTGACGTATTAGTCACGGGGGATATTGACTATCACACGGCTCAGGATGCCCTTATGGCGGGGATTGCTATTATTGACCCTGGACATAACGCTGAAAAGATTATGAAGCCTAAAACCGTAGAATGGATGCGCAAACGCTTGGCAGAAGGTCGTTATTCAACGGAAGTACATGTATCTCAGGTAGAAACCGAGCCTTTTCAATTTTTGTAAAATCTCAACATCTATGAGAAAATGAAGATGCTCTATTATTTTTTTTCGTAGGGAGAGGTTCTATGCGGACGCTGATAGCTGATTCTGCAATTCATGCCTATCCAGGCATGGTCGCTGTTGTTACTTCTCGCTATGAGGGGAAAAATAATGTAATGGCCTCAGGCTGGCATACCTATATCGGATCATCACCGGGCATGTATGGCATTTCACTGAGGAAGGAAACATATTCTCACGGTCTGATCGAGAAAAGCAGAGGCTTTGGTATTCAGTTTCTGCCTGCACACAGATCGGAATGGATTCAGGCTGTAGGTACCTTTAGTGGTAAAGATGTAGATAAGTTTCAGCAGTTTGGCATTGCATATGAGGATGGAATTTCAGTCAATGTGCCTATATTGCTGGAGGCTTATCTTGCTTATGAGTGTAAAGTCGTGGATATTCATACCTATGGAGATCATGATTGGATCGTCGGTGAAATACAGCAGACCTACCGAGACGATGAACTGTTCCTAGATGAGGACGTTCCTGATTTTAGTAAGCTTTCTATCCCGCTATACGTGGGAAG
>NZ_WUDQ01000053.1:0-18157 GCF_009827695.1 Paenibacillus sp. OT2-17
CAGCCCCTGGTGTATTGTGAAAGCGGTCGGTACAACCCAACGCAATGACAAGCTGGTCATAGGGCAAGGGTTCACCGTCTTGAAAATGGACAATCTTATTCTCTAGATCCATCGAGGTGACTTCTCCGTATTTGCGAATAAGACGTTGTTCATCTGGAAAATGCACCCGCAAATCAAAATCAGAAACCGTACCTGCCGCGAGGGCATAGTACTCTGTTTTCAACCCCTGAAAGGGCATTCGATCCACTAAAATAACTTGAACATCGTCGGGAATGTGTTTATCCAGCAATTCTTTGGCAATGGTAAGGCCACCATAGCCGCCCCCCAGAATAACGAAATTTTTCATCAAAATCCGCCTTCCTTTCGCTACCGTGTCCCCGGCAAATGGTCTGGTGTCTCGTCGATCTAACACAAGTTTTTGTTGTTATAAAACCCGAGAATCAGGCCTGCCTTTGTCAGGCAGACCAGCGTATTCCGAGGCAGCAGATGCTGCATGGTGTGAGTAATGGGGATGAAATGCTCGCGGGAAATTTGAATCCGATATTACATTTATTCGAAAACTTCGATTTCGTTATAGAAGGTGTCCCGTTCAACAGGTATACGTCCGGCACCTTTGACCAGCCAGATTAGCTCTTTACGGGTCAATCCGGCAGGGGTTAACGCACCTGCGGCATGGCTGATCTGCTCACGCACAATCGTGCCATGGACGTCTGATGCGCCAAAGGTGAGAGCGACCTGCGTCAATTGCGGTCCAATATTAATGAAGTAAGCTTTGACATGGTCGATATTGTCTAGCATCAGGCGGCTGATCGCAATGGTTTTGAGATCCTCGTAAGCGGAGTTACGACGCATGATGTTGGCATTTTTGCTTTTCGGCTGCATGGACAGTGGAATAAATACCATAAATCCATTCGTTTCATCCTGTAATTCACGAATTTGCAGCATATGTTCAATACGATCCTGATACGATTCGACCGAACCGTACAGCATGGTCGTATGAGTTTTCATGCCGAGATTGTGGGCCGTGCGATGTACTTCGAGATAGCGGTCGACGTTGGCTTTCGTAACACGCATCTTCTTCCGATATTCGTCGGACAAGATTTCTGCGCCACCACCAGTCAGGGATTGAAGTCCAGCCTTTTGCAGCTCCTGAAGCACTTCTTTAATACTCAAGCCGCTTATGCGTGTGAAAAAGTCAATTTCCGCTGCAGTGTAAGCTTTCAGTGTAACGTGGGGATACTTTTCATTTAGTGCCTTCAATGAGTCTACATAGTATTGGAAAGGCACATGATTATTATGACCACCGACGATATGAAATTCTCTTACTCCCGGATGGATGTGTTGCTCTACATAATCAATCATTTCCTGCCCGGACAACGTATAAGAGCCGTCCTCCCCCTGATCCTTGCGGAAATTGCAGAACGCGCAGCGCGCTTCGCATACATTGGTGAAGTACAGGCTCATGTTTTCGATAAAATAAACCTTTTTTCCGTTCTTACGTAAATTAGCTTCGTTAGCCAACTGACCCAGTGTGAGGATATCGTCAGTTTCATACAAATATATACCGTCTTCAAGGTTCAAACGAATACCGTTCTGTACCTTTTCTACAATTTCCGCCATTCTGCGGTCTGTAAAAGGTGTAACTAATGTGGACATGCCTATTCCTCCTTCAAGTTGCTCTGTGCGAGGCTGTCCGCTAAATCAGCGGCACAAGCGCTAGGTGCGCACAGGATGTCCCGTTCCGTCGGTAAGAATCCGGCAGCGCGGATATACGATATGTGAAAAATGTTACAATGCCAGGCTACAATGATGAATGTCTCAAAATATCGCCTTTGAAATGACAAATTTCCGACAGTTTCTTTTACACACTCTTCACCTATTATAAACCTCACACCACCGGTGTTCAATACAAACGAATAGAAAAACAGGTCTTTAAGCCTGTAAGGGAAGGACATTCCATGACTTGAGCACCTGCTAATAGTGGAGTATACTGAAGGAGAACATGAAGTAAAAGAGGAGGATGGAGCTATGATTAACATCACCGATTCCGCTGCTGAGCGTTTGAAAGATATGCTGGAGCAGCAGGAAACGCCGAATATGTTTTTACGTCTGGGTGTTACGCCGGGTGGTTGCACTGGATTCTCGTATGCAATGGGCTTTGACGACAACGAGACGGATCAGGATATATATATGAACGTACAGGATATGAAGATTGTAGTGGAAAAGGAAAGCATCCGCTACCTAGACGGTCTGGAAATCGACTTTGAAGAGTCTGGAATGTCAGGCGGGTTCACGATTCATAACCCGAATGCTGTAGCGACATGTGGCTGTGGTTCAAGCTTCCGTACAGCTACGGATGCCGGGAAACCGAACGAAGAGCCTTGTTAAACCGCGCTATGTCAACGTTTTGACATCCGATGACTTGTTCGGAGGCCGATACGGTTAGCCTAGCGGAATAAGTGTTCGGGGATGCGGATTACGGCGGGATTTTGAGCGTTAACAATCCCGTAAGATGAACGTTAACAACCCCAAAACATGCGATTTAGGGTTGTGAATTACGACCTCTACAGCGGTATAGTCACGTACTATACTTATGTGGAGGTCTTCTTTATTATGGCGTTAAAGAAACGTGAAAGACGGGTGCCGGCTGGCGGAAGAGTGGCGCGCGAGTATCCGCAATTATCACTTGAGCAAGCGATCGACTTCGTTATAAGTGCGAAGAAGTCGGAGGGCTTACGTGAACGCTCGCTCAAGGACTACGCGAAGCACTACGGGTATTTTGTCGATTGGCTACGCGAAAAGCACCCGGACATTCAATACGTCGAGGATATTACGACGGAAATAATTCGGGACCATGTCGCGTATATGAAATTCGATAAGGTGCGTTATTCCGGCCATAAGCACATTTCTACGGAGAATCAACCCGTCGGACTGTCCGATACAACGGTCAACATCCGTCTTCGTACGTTAAAAGCGATATTTAATCAGATGGAACGTGATGAGCTTATCGAGGTCAATCCGGTCACTAAAGTGCGGTTATTACGTCAGGACGTTGACCTCACGAATTGTCTGACTGACGACGAGGTAAAGGCGATATTGGCGCAACCTAAACAGCGGGATTTCGTTGGGTATCGGGATTACGTGGCAATTGCGCTACTACTTGACTCGGGGTGTCGCGTATCGGAAATGCTTAGTCTCCGTATATCTGACATAGACTTTCAAACACGATTTATCACGTTGAGCGGTGAAGTGAACAAGAACCGCAAGCCTCGGATGGTTCCGATTTCTGCGCATGTGGCAAAATTGTTATTACAGTTAATAGATGAAAACCGCCAGTATTTCACAACGGATCGCATATTCATGTCTTGCTTCGGCGATCCTGTAACAGCGAATCATTTCAATAAACGGCTCAAATATTACGGAGAGAAGGCAGGCGTATCCGGTAAGAAGATGACGGCACACGTTTACCGTCATACCTGGGCGCGTGCAATGATTCTTAACGGAGCCGATCCGTTTACCGTACAGAAAATGGGCGGATGGTCCGACATACGTACGATGCGGCGGTATATTCAAATGGATACGAATGATATACGGCGGAGTCACGACGAGTATTCGCCAACATCTCGGTTTATTAAGAAGCGAGTTTGATAACGACGCTCATCTCTTCGGAGGTGGGCGTTATTTTTTGCATAAAAGGTAGGAGGGAAAAAGTAGTAGGCGTTAAGTAGAGGGTGTTGTATAATTAGACAAGCAAGGTATAGCAAAAAGCGGCCCTCTCTTTGAGTGGAGGTGACCGCCTATGACCGTATATGAATCGTTGTCTTTAATGATAATGTTTGCTGCTCTTGTCATTGTAATAAGACGCGAAAAATAACCGACCATCCCGCAAAAGATACCGGTTATTTTTCGTAAACGCTTGAACCAGGTCGCTATTGCTATGCCTTGCGGCCTTACAACCAAGTTTTATTTTTATTTCACTCTTACACCTTTATTGTACACAATGTGATTATATTTGTATATATGGAGTCTGCTTAAAGTAGACTTTTTCGTATGTTCATCGCAGCCGTCGTCGGCCTCGCGTATCAAGTTCTCGAAAAGTACGGAGTAGCACCGGATTTCGGAACGTGGCAGATCGGAGTAGACATCGTTTCGTACGCGTTGATCGGGACAGGCGTGTATTCTACGTTCAAGACGGAGCAGAAGGCGGAAGATACGAAGTAACGGACTTTAACGGACTCACTTGTGCGGGAGATTGCGTGAGTGGGTCCGTTTTTGTATTCGATGAGCTATTAGATTAAACTCTCTCTTAATAATAGGAGAGGAGTTTGAACATGGACTACAAAGAGAAAAGAAAGAAAATCATTGAACAAAAGCAGAACAAGGAGCTATTGGAGATGGACGAAGCTATAACTGGCTTCCTTCAGTCGAGGAAGCTCAAAAATCTGACCGAAAATACACATGATTTTTACTTTCAAACCTTGAGTAAGTTCAAAGAGTTCCTGGCCGAAAATGATGTATCGCGTCCTATAGACGTAATTACGGAAGACATATACGAATTTATACAACGTAGATTAGACATAGGTAATAAAGCGCCTACAGTCAACAAATATTTAAGAGGGCTTCGTGCGTTCTTTAATCACTTGCATAGCTCGGGTTACTTAAGTGAGAACCCAATGGAACCGATTGATAAGCTCGTTGAAGAAAAGCGCATTAATCGCACGTTAAGTCGCGAACAGGTTGTTGCGTTATTGGACGCGCCTGATAGAGGTACGATAGCCGGTTTCCGCGCATACGTCTTCCTACTCGTTCTTTTGGATACGGGGATACGGCTGGAGGAGGCGCTGACCTTTCGTGTACATGACGTTTACTGGCAGGAGCAAGTGATTCAAATTTACGGAAAGGGCCGCACTGAACGTGTTGTGCCATTCAGCGAAACTTTGGCGCTAAGATTACGTGAATATAAGGAGATGCGTGGGGAACAAGAACACGATATTTTCTTCGTAAATGCGGAGGGTCAGCCGCTTAAACGCCGGTATGTACAGGAGCAGATAAGCGATTACGGAAAACTGGCTAATATCAAGGGAGTTCGCGTATCGTGCCATTCGTTGCGGTATACGTTTGCACGCAATTACTTAATGAACGGTGGTGATATTGTTTCGCTTATGTCGATCATGGGCCATAAGACGTTGGAGATGGTGAAACTCTACGCAGAGATGTATCAGCCGGATATCTCCGTACAGCATACGAAATATTCACCGGTAAACTCGATTCTTAACGATTAGTAGGAGGCGTCACTTATGAAAAACCGATACGTATACCCGGCCATATTCGATTACCCAAGCGAAGGATCAGACGACGGAATCTCGGTCAGCTTCCCGGACTTGCCTGGCGCATACACATGCGGCGACACAGACGAAGAAGCGCTGTATATGGCGAAGGATTGCCTCGCGCTGCATCTCTACGGAATGGAAGCGGATGGCGACGATATTCCAGAACCATCACGCTTGGTAAGCGTCGAAACAGAGGCGAACCAGTCCGTCGTGTTGATTGACGTATGGATGCCGAAATAATGGAGATAACAACGGACTCATTTAAGTTGCGTAGGTGGGTCCGTTTTTTCTTTTAGTGACAACGTGCTACTTCTTCAGATGTAGCGTGTATCTAATTACGACTGTATAAAATGGTAGGCAGTAAGGGGGAGATACTGTATAATTTAGAAAGCAGGGCATAGCAAAAAGCGGTCCTCTCTGAGGGGAGGTGACCGCCCATGACCGTGTATGAATCTTTGTCACTTATGATAATGTTCGCTACACTTGTCATTATTATAAAACGCAAAAAATAGCCGCTATCTTTGGCGGATGTGGGCTATTTTTCGTGAAATACTACAATTAAATTAGAATAGGGCCGCGCTATGTCTTGCGATACTAGCGGCCTTTTCTTTTTGTAATGCGTTACATTTTTTCTTTTTGTAATGCGTTACATTTTTTATTTTATTATACACTAAACATTGACTATAAACAATTGTTTTATTATTTTGCCTATATAATACGGAAAAATTTATGTAACAGGGAATTTGTTGTTATTTTTCGTGTAACTGTAGTGACAGTGGCCTAGTCCGATGGTATTATTTAGGTAAACGTGAGATGGCGGGGGAGATTTGGTTTGATTAACGGTGTCGTAAAGAGCGACAAGCCAACGGAAAGGCAAGAACAACGGAAGGGTAGCGCGCTCGCGTTCCTTGGATGGACGTTTGTGGTACTCTCTTTGTTGTGGTTTCCCGTGGTTACGTCTCCGATCGCGGTTATTCTCGGATTCCTTACGAAAAAAGTTGAAGGTCGCGATATACAAGGGTCGGTAATTATGATCGCGGCGATTGCGTGTGGTGTGCTTGGGGTGTTGGGCGGATTGTATGCAGGCGCAACGAGAAATTAGGTAACAAAGGAGTTGGCAAAATGGCCTCAGAACAAGACGGAACTTTGGTTTCTACATCCTATATGGCTGAGATGTTTAACGATGCATTATATTATCTTTATGAAGCCAGTAATGCAGGAGATGAACTTACCAAGCACAGATTTAATAGATCGGCTATCATAAACTTTTGTTCTTCAGCCGAAGCAGCAATTGCTAAGGTACTACATAAACACCTTGAACAGTATAAAGATGATTTAAGGGATAAAGATGATATAAGGTTGTGGCGAAGCCTTAACAATCCTGATATTATGCCACCGAAAGCATCTAAATCAATACCAGGTAAGATTGAAACTATTGAAAGATTATTAGCAAAGAGATTCCCAGAAGAAATTAAAGTAGCTTATATGCAATTAACTAATTTAAGGAACAAAATAATACACTTTGATCCTTCCAACAAACTAATTGTATACAACGATGGTACTGTGGAAAGAATGGCGACCAAAGCACCTGAAATTATTGGGGACTTTATATCTGAGTTATTTAAAATGATCGACAGCTACACAGTTGATGGGTTTCAGACAAAACGTGTACATAGTTATTAAGTGTGATCATTCAGCATTTTCACCGCAAATAAGCGCCATAACTCCGTCCAGAACACCCACATAAGAGTATCGCCATAAACGCCTAATTTCACGTTAAAAGCCCGTGTCCTCAACGTAGAGGCTTACGGGCTTTTTCGTCGTTTATAAGCGTCGGTGGTCTTGACCTCGGTGTATTGCTCGGATTAACTGTTCGTTACGCTTATCTGCTTTATGGCTGTTTACAACAACCAATGCGTGAATCACACCAGGGATGAAGAAAAATAGACAAAGTATAAAATTTAAAATAGCCTGGCCGGGTTTGCCACAAAGTAGAACCGCCAACGGCGGAATCAGAATAGCAAGAAGGTATCGCATCAGATGTAACCCCTTTTACGTTTATTTACTTTGAGCACAATTTTATCAGATAGAGGGGAATTATACTACAAAAAACTGGAAATTATGCCCTCGGCGGTTGAGCGCGTACAGCTTCGAGCATATCGCACATACACAGCAGTATTTCACCGTAAAATCAGCGTATATCAGGCCACTAAAGCCTACGGTTAGGTATCCGTAAGGGTACAAGTAGAGGGGGCTAATTTAGCGTTGGTTTTACGTCATTACAAAGCGAAATGATTTCGCGTATTTCATCGCTTATTGAGTCTATGCGTGCGTTAACGTTGTCGATCTTATCTATCGTAACGCGTTGCTTGCGATCCAGTTCGAGGACGAGTGCATGAATTTCGTCGTTCATTTCCATAATAGGCCTCCTACGTAAAAAAGACCGCGAGATTAACGGTCTTCTTTTTTTGGTTCGGTACTTTCTTTGGCACTTTGAGGTATGTACTCAAGTAGGTCGCCGGGAGTGACACCTAATCCCCGGCATAACGCACCGAGAGTATCATAATCAATACGTTTGGTTGCGTTACCGGCAAGTGAGGTAATTGTATTTCGACTCACACCTGTTAGTTCTACTACATCTTTGTTTTGCAGTGACCGCTCTTTCATAATATCACCGAGACGGCAGCGTATACTCAAAGGCTCCATAATAAAATCCTCCAAAAACATGCACAACATGTTGACATCGTGAAAACAAGCGATTATTATGTATGTATGCACAACATGTTGACATATCGAAATGTTAACTAATATTAATATACGTTCATCGTACCTAATGGTTTCATGTCCCGAGCAACATCGTACCGTAACGAAGCTATGTCCGCAATTCATCCTATATATCCCGCTTGGAGGCGAATCATATGTCAATCACGTTAGGTTTCATCCGCAATCGTCGCGAAAGTAACGTCATCCTCACGGTCGGAAGCGGCCGCACTCGCCAAGAACTCCGTGTTACATCGGAATTATTCTTCACTATTATACCGCAAGCTAATCCGTTTCTCTACGGTGACGTAGTCGTAGCTACTCCGGCACAACTCGTTGAACTCGGCTTTGAATTAGACGCAGAAATGAAGCGCGAAGTCTTCCGTGTTGTACGCCCGCTAGTTACTCCGGCTCAAGTTCGCTACGTACTCGATCCGATCACGGGAAACTACATACTTCGGTACGTCGGCACGCGCCAGGAACTCGTCATACAACCGCGCGCATTTTGGCTGATAACCAAAGTCAGTCGGCGATCACCACTCGGTAGCTTAACGTTGTCAATGGACGTAATGAAGGAACTCGGATTCATCGTCGGGAAGGGAGGCGTCCAGATTGAACGCATTAAGCAATTTATCAACTACGCGTAACATCGTTATATCGCGTAAGACGCGTAAACGTATCGTCGCAGTTCTTAAGTTTATATACGCGGTCGTTTTAATTGCGCGCGAGATATTGACGTAAAATACCTCCGATGAACCTAACGCCAATATGGGGAGGAGACGCGCGTGTATTTACCGGCTGTCTTTGCGCCAACATCGACAGTCAATCGTTTATGTCCGTAACTTCCGACGCCAATCGGAGGGAACAGTCGCTGAGTAGCGCTAACTGCTCGCTAATCTTCGGTCGGTAGCGAAAGGACGCGCCAACGTCCCGACTACCGGCCAGCTTCGACAATTCCTACGTCCGGATACGGCAATATCCGTCAGGCAGGCGTAGTTTATATAAATTTTTCACACCAAGACGATCGGCCGGTAAATCCGGTTCAGGCACCGGTCGTCTGCTTGTTATATCTAGTAATACGCAGGACGCGAACATAGGTTCCATTTTATTACGAAAAAAGTTATTTGTTCACGATTTAGACACAACTTACGTGTGCGGCCGGTCCAGCTCTGGTGATTTCGTGTCCTTATATATTACGAGGAGAAGATTTCACGAGAATCTGTGCCGGAGTCAAAGTTCGCAGTAGACAATACAGTATCGGGTGTGCGAACGCTTATCGGCCAGCGTGTTATCTATACCGGAGAAAATAAATTTCCTCAAAAGTGTGTCACGAGCCGTTGAGCGTCGTTGTAGTAAGTACAAGGCGGAGAATTTTCAACGTGGGTTGCGATCCGAAAGGCAACGGCTCCGTTGTGGGCTGCCGCTCAATTATTTTACGGAAGGAGAACGTTTATGACGATCGACACGGGGAAATTGCGGTCTCATGAACGGGACGACTGGTTCGTTAAGGTCCCGGCCATACTGTTCCGGCTGTATCCGCAACTTGAAGGTTTTAACGTGGAATCGGCGGGCTTTTACGGCTATTTACGTTCCTGGTGCCAAAACAAGCCGGACCACCGATTATACGGTAAAACGTGGCTAAATCAACGCGAAATAGAGGCGCAAACGGGGCTATCTCCGTACAAAATACGCCAGCACACGGCTACGCTTTGCCGTTACGGTTTGCTCAACGTCACAAAGTCCAATCGCATTCCGAACAAGCTCATATACGAACCACTTGAGCCTCTGACGTACGCGGAATTTCACGAAAAATACGGTATAGGAGGGGGGACGGAGGATGAGCGACCTTCGGACGTTAGCTAAGATAGCGATTAAACAAAAAGAGACCGTCCTAGAGCGGGGACATGGCGGGTACTCGCCTTCACTCCATTCGCTCTTTCGCGTTCATTTAGTTGAAATGGGGGAGAAATACCGGAAGAACGACGCGAGAGACGCAATTCTGCTTTTGCTTTACCTTCACGCGTATGTGAACGGAACCGAGGCGAACGATTACTATATGTGGGCGTTCCCAACGGTAGAGCAAATACGTGAAGATACAGGGATACACGGTGACCGAATTAAACCGTTGTGCCTGATGCTAGAGGTAGAGGGCCTTTTGATCACGAAATTAATTCCCTGGCGTGGAAATGTTAAAAAGATTTATCTTCCGCTTTACTATCCGCGCTCAGAGGAGGCTGTAGGAGAAGCGATTCCTGTAGACGGAGTGGCTTAAATCCCGTTCATGGGAATCGTCGTACTCCGTTTATAGGAATGTAATAAGAACGAAGTAACAAGAACGAATAAATAAGAATAAACATTACGACATCATAACCTGTTTCGGGATAGAAGACCACTATCCCTCACGCGTCGTCATTCGCTTACGCTCATTCCTAGCGAAGTATCATACGCGCATTGAGATAGTCACATATAGATTTTCGCGTGAGAACTTCCACTAGGAAGAACAACAGATACGCGGACATCAAAATATTAAGTTTCCATTATAGGAGGGGGATTTATTGGAAGCAGCCAAAAAGTTAGTTGAGTACCAACATAGTCCGCAACTCGAACTCATCGTCACGCCGCCATTATCGAAACTCACCGCCAAGGCAAAGGAGACCGTTCGGGCCGACGTTCTCGATGCCGTTCCGTTGATACAGGAGTATGAAGAGGACATCGGAAATTACCTCGCCAGTATTGAGCGCCGCGAGCTCGTTGTAAGCGAGAGCAACCTGGTTATGCGCGACGGTAGTAAGGCCGCACGAGTCCGTTATTCTCCGTTTTGGGAAGCGCTGGATACGATGGGGCAACGGCTAGATTACGTCATTGAAAATAATAGCCGGATGTTAGAAAGAGAGGTGGCATCGGGGAGAACGCGGGCGGAATGGATCGAACTTGAGCGGGATTACGTCGGGTTTCCTCCGGTAGTTTATGAAGATGAAAGGGAACCTACATATTGCGCAGCATGGAATTGCCATAATGAGGTGCGACTGACTGGTAAACGGCCCTCAAAGTATTGTTCAGAGAAGTGCAGACACGAGCAAAAAGCCGCAGAACGGAGGTTTAAAAGAACCGGCACATTCCTGCCGGTTAAGGCTTACGAAAAGCTGCGAATCGGATACGCACAGGCTAAGACGACGTACAAAGAGGTTTCTTGGGATGCGGTTCCTAAAACACTCGCGACGGATGGGAAGGACTACAGGGAACCGAAGAGGAGGAAACTCACCGTCGCGGAGATGACTGCGATGGAAATGCGCCGCAGATATCGAGAGCATGGCGAGACTGAATACTACAATTTAAAGGATACTTGTTATTATATCGACGAGGAGGGCAACTATCATGTGGACAATCGAGAATGGCAAGAGGTGATGAAGATACGGAGGCTATTTTTCGTGGAATAATTTTATATAGGTTATGAGAGAGGTTTGGTCGACTTCTCTTGCTGCGGCGTCCTCAACAGCGCCGCGGCCTCCTTAGATTTGGGGCAATCGGGCAGCTTCGGCAACTCGGTTGCTTTTCTTCTTAAACCAACTAAAAATTGATCATAAAGCGCAGGGCCGAACGGCTGCTGCGCTATTTTTATGTCCGGAAGGAGGGGAGCGCAAAAGTGGACGTAATTCTACGGCACAAGTTGAGTAAGGGGTACGGAGGGGCCTGCGCCGCATTCTTTACCGTTGTTGACCCGGATACGGGGGAGATATTAAGCGAGTTTGTTCGCGATTGCTCATATATGTCGGAAGCGGTCGCGGTTAATGAGTCGGTCGCGTTCGGAGTAAGAGAAGTACATAAAAGGTATGCAGGAATGGTATGGCTCGACGTTGAGCGGGCTGATCTACTTCGGGAGGGGTGGTTGGGGTGATATTAACGGTCTATCAGCAAGTTTTTGTTCAAGGCGCATGTACGCGGGCGCACATAACAACTGTAGACGAATCCGGCGCAGTGCTTGAGCGTCGATTTGCGACATACGAAGCGTACCCGCTTTACACAATATCGCAGGAGCATCGTGACTTTGTATTAAAGGCGCTTAGGCGCAGCTTCGATGTTGAGAAGATTGTCTATGACTGCAACGTTCAGGGCCGTAGTGAGTTTACTCCGAGCGGTCGCGGTTGGATCGTCGAGCATATCAGCCATCCTCGATTTGGTAAGTACACGCAGCCTCGCGTTATATGGCACGATCCACAACCGGATGATGAAGAAGTTGCAAGTGAAGAGTAGCGTGAAGGAGGTGAGACCGGTGATCACTCCAGCAGTAAAACGGCTAATGACGCCACGAGGTTTTACGTGGTTCAGACACATGAAATTTAAATGGTAAAGGAGCGGTATACGTGGAGGACGTAACAAATCCGGAGATTCCGGAAGAACAAACGCAAGAACCAACGTGGGAGGATGAACGCGCGGAGCTCACCCAGCGGCTTGAAACGTTGACAACGGAGCTACACAGCCAACGTGTTAGCAACGCCTTCTATCGGAAGGCAAGAGCAGCAGGTATTGACGATCCGGACGCACTGGCGGGTATCGTAAATCTTTCCGCTGTAACGTTTGATGACGTAGGACAAGCGCAGGGGATTGATGAAATCCTGACCGCGTTTACCTCTGCCGCTAAACCAAGGGAACCGCGTTCTATAGGAGGCCCGTTTGCGCCCAATTATGGTGAGCGAGCCGAAAAGACGAGTGAACAGCGACTTGCGACAGCAGCGGAAAAGGCTAAGCGTACCGGGCGTCCGGAAGACATGGTTGAGTATATGGAACTCAAAAGTAAACTTAAATCACAAAATTAATAGGGGGAATTTATTATGACAATTTATACAACTGACTTGGTAGGTAAGCGTGAATCTATAGCCGATGAAATTTTGCTGCTTAACCCAACACAAACGCCGATGCTGAATTTACTCGGATTCGGCCAGCCAGTCACATCAATCACACACGCATGGTACGAGGACGCGATGTTTGCGACACGTACGACGGTGACTGCCGCTGCTGCGGTGGATGCAACGGAAATTAAGGTGGCTAGCACCGAGCCGTTCCGACCGCGTACCATTGCGGAAATTGGCGATGAACTCGTATTGATTCAGGCCGTCGATACCACCGCAAATAAAATCACGGTTGTTCGTGGTTACAACGGAACAACTGCTGCCGCAATTACGAAGGACTCTCCGATAGAATCGTTGTACGGCGATAGTCTGGAAGGTGCAGACGCACGGGAGGCCCGCTTTAAAGAACGTCTCAAGGTCGACAACGTGACGCAAATCTTCGAGGATACGGTGAGCATTACCGGGTCTGCGGAAGCGGTAGCGCAGTACGGAATCGGGGCGTCAGGATTGTACAGTTATGAGAAAGCGAAGAAGCAAATTGAACTCGCGCTCCAGTTGGAAAAGGCGATTATCGGCGGTAGAAAGTCGGACAACGGCAATAGACGCACAATGCGCGGTATCCGTAGCTTCATCGAGACTAACGTAACCACTGCGGGCGGGCCCGTTACGAAAAAGCTGCTCGATGACGTGGCGCAACAAGTCTACAATGCGGGCGGTTTTGCCACAGGAAGCGCAGGCTATACGCTCGTTGTTCCTGCCGTGCAGAAGCGCGCAATTAGTGACATGGCATTTACGAATATTAGATTGACGCAGGCGGAGAATAGTCGCGGCCAGAAGGTCGATCACATCGTTAATGACTTCGGTATGTTCCAAGTTGTGCTAAACGATAATCTGAAGCCGGACGAGATTCTGTTTATCGACGCCAATCGGATTAAGATTCGACCGCTCGGCGGTCGCTCCTTCGGTCACACGTACCTCGGCGTCAAAGGCGATTATCAGTCCGGTATCGTCGTCGGCGAGTACACACTGGAGTTCCAACAAGAGAAGGCGCACGCCCGTATCAAAGGGCTGACCGCATAAGTAAATAGCGAAACCACAGAGGTCCTACTTTGGGACCTCTTTTTAATTCCAACAAAAACACATACGGAGGCTGATTATATGACTAGCAGACTTGAAGCATTACTCGGAGCAACTACGGATTTACAGGAAGGCGTGTATATTCCGCGTTTGGGTACGGATTTCATCGTCAAGGCGCTGGACGAAGACACGCTCGAAAAAGCTCGCGCACAGGCAACGACGGGCAAGGACGGCAGGGTCGATGAGTCGCTATTTAACCGCCTACTGATCGTTAAAGCCGTGGCTGACCCGGACCTAAACGATAAGGCGCTTAAAGATCACTACGAAGCGTCCGACTCGGCCGACGTCGTTAAAAAGGCGCTGCTACCCGGTGAACAATCCCGCATCGTACAGGCGTTGCTGAGACTGTCTGGATTCGTTGATGATGCGAAGTTGATTGACGAAGCAAAAAACTAATCAAGTCGGGCGGGGAGTCGTACGTGCTGCATGAAATCTTTCAGCGGCACGGTATCCCGCCCGACGAAGTCTATGCCAAGGAACGACGGCACCGGTTGTTTATGTACGCGTCGATAATGCTTCAGTTTGAAAGGGAAGCGAAGGCGGCGCAACAACGATAAAGGGGGAGTAACATGTCGGATAATATTACGGTAGCTTTTGAGCGCGTAATCCCGATCGCGAACTTACTCGCGGAGATCATCACGTACACTCGGCCGGGTAACTATAGATTCCGGACAAACCACGCGGTGCAGTACGCAACGTGGACGGAGACAGCCACGCAATTCGAGGCTTCCGGGGTTCATTCGATTAAGACCGTTGGATACCGAATGCGTAGGCTTTCAGATGCGCTTGAAAAAGCAGATAGCGCTGTAGACCGCGGTCGAAATGCAATGCGGCAGACGTTAGCAGTACACGATGCGCTGCGTAAGTTGCTGCGTGCGATCGACCGTTATCGGGAGTGGGTGGTACTGAGTGGCGTTTGATTTAATCGGGCATTTACGGTTAAGAGACGAGATGAGCAGCAAGCTCAGTAAGGCTATGGGCGGCATGATGAAGTTCGGAGCAGCGGCGGGCCTTCTTGGGTCTGCCGTTTCTGCTGTCGCCGTTGCGGGAGATTCCGTTAAAAAAGCAATGGATTTTGAGGAGCAAATGTCCACGATTAAAGCTTTAACGGGTTCTACAGATGCACAAATGAAGCAGATGCAACAACTCGCGCTGGAGCAGGGAATGGCTACTAAATATTCAGCACTTGAGTCAGCAAAAGCGATCGAGGAGCTTTTGAAGGCGGGAATGTCCACCGCGCAAGTCCAAGCGGGCGGTCTTAACGCAGCGCTCAACCTCGCGACGGCTGGCGGCTTGGAACTCACGGAAGCTGCGGAGACAATGGCAACGTCGCTGAACGCGTTTAAGAAGGACGGGCTTACAGCGGCACAAGCTGCGGATATTCTCGCGGGTACTGCCAATTCCGGGGCAACCGACGTAAGAAGTCTCGGATATGCTCTCGCGAGTGCGGGCGGCGTTGCGGACATGGTAGGGGTATCGTTCAAAGACTTTAATACCGCGATTGGTCTCGTGTCCAATGACGGGTTGAAATCCGGGTCGGATGCCGGTACCTCTTACAAGTCTATGCTGATGTCTTTGCAGCCTCAGACAAAGAAGGCCGCACGACTGTTCGAAGACCTCGGCATTGGCGTCGGCAAGGCAAATAAGTTCTTCGAAAAGGGCAAGATCAAGGACCTAGCGGGCGTGGCTGACGTTCTGCAAAAAACGCTCGGTAAGATGTCGGAACAGGATCGAACGGCTACGCTGCTGGACATGTTTGGTACTGATGGCGTAAAGGCCGCAACTACGTTATATAAGGCGGGTTCTAAAGGCGTCAAGGAATTTCAGCGTCAGATGAGCAACGTCACTGCGCTCCAAGTAGCCAAGGAAAAGATGAACAACGCAGCCGGTGCAGTGGAACAACTTGAAGGGGCTATACAGACGCTTCAGATATCCGCGCTACTTCCAACGATGCCGATGATCGCTGCACTCGCAAATAAAGGGTCCGAGCTCGCTATTCAATTAAATAACTGGTTGGATTCCGATCAAGCGAAGTCGTGGGTCAACGCGATTAAGTCTACGTTTACCAGCGTCATGGCTGTGCTAGCTCCTGTAAGTCAGGCCGTTATGAACGGAGTTAAATCGTTACTCCCGACGGCGCAGACGACATGGACCGCACTCGTAAACGGGGTCACGAATGTAGTTGGCATATTTAAAAGCTACTTTCCGCAGATATCGAGCGCTCTCCAATCGGCTTGGACGTTCATGCAGCCGGTGTTCGTGTTGGTTCAATCGGCTATTAAAGCGATCGGCGAAGTCGTAGTCGCAGTATTACCGACCGTACTGGACATCTTTAATACGGTATTTCCAATCGCAGCCAAGCTCGTCGGGTACCTCGCGCAAGGGATTACGTTCCTGATTGATAACGTTGTACGGCCGATGCTTCCGACACTCGGAGAATCATTTGCGGCTGCGTGGGAAACCGTTAAGCCTATCCTGAAGTTCATGGAAGCAGCGATTGACGCGGTGGCTTCTGCGATCGAGTACGCATATAAGAAGTGGCAGGAGTTCAAAAATTCTGACGCGGCGCAGGTATTATCCGGGAACTTCTCGTTAGGTATGCCGGAGGCTTTTGGCGGAAGCGGCGTTATTCAAGTCGAACGTCCCAATGCGAATGGTCATGCGGGCGGGCTCGACCGAGTACCGTATAATAACTATCCTGCGCGTCTTCATCGGGATGAAACAGTCCTCACGAAGCACGAGGCGTCCGAGTGGCGTGACCAGCAGCGCGGCAAGGGCGGACACGGTGGAGTAAATATTTATCTCGGCGGGGTCACGATTAACAACGATTCTGACATCGAGGTACTATGTGGGCGTCTTGTAAAAGCGTTGTCACGTGCTTAATCTTCACGGGCGGGCTGCGGCTCGCTCTTTTACTTACGGAAGGGGAACGATTGAATTGAATGACGTCGCACGTTTAACGGAGTGCATACGTAAATTCCGTACTGAACAAGGATTAGACCCGGACCCGAAGCCATTACCCGAGCTCGTTAGTACTCCGCTGGCGCTCGCTATAATCGGCCGACTCAAACCATTTACCGCGATCATGGTCAAATACGCGCGGATACTGGCCGAGGGCGAGGTTACACGTATTGATACGGATAGACTATCTCAATACGTGGATTATGCGAAGCTACTGAAACACGCGGGGGAGAAGCTTTGCAGCATACCGGGCTTGGGCGTTGAGCTATCTCTCGGAGTTATTAATCGCGTAAACAACGCAATAGACGAGGATAAGCTGAATACACTCGATATTAACGCTCAAGTGCGGAGTCTTCATATTGCGCTTAATTGGTTGACGAGTAGGGACACGATGAAAAAGGTGGGAGCGTTTAGCAATGAGGAAACATTTCAAGCCGCAATAGCAGACGTGAAGAAACGTATAGAGGAGGAGTCCGAATGAGTTCACAGCGTATACGACTGGAGGAACAGCTTACACCGCAGCAGCAACGAGCCGCGCAATTACTCGTATCTAACGAGTGGGGCGAACTACTTTCCGACGGTGGAAAGAAGCGCACAATGCAGGAGCTTGCGGACGAACTCGGCATAGCGCGTTCGACGTTATACGAGTGGAAGGCGCAGACGACGTTCGCTGCCTACGTCAACTACTTAGCCGAGCGTCAACTTGATTCGATGCGGTCGACCGTGTACACTCAGTTGATGAAAGCGATAATGGGCGGCAATAACGGTATGCCTTCCGTTAAGGCAATCGACTTGTTCATGCGTAGATACGGGCTGCTTACGGATCGGACGGAAGTTGTCGATACGCGGGAAGAGGTTGAAAATAGACGTAGATCGGACGAAGCTATCCGCAAAGACATCGAAGAGTTGGACCGAATGTTGGCGGGATAATCCGACGATTCCGGACATATAGCCCGTTTTACCTACACGAAGCTCCCGACGCGTACCTGCCTTAAAACTCGGGGGTTGGCTGGCTTGGGGTTTCCGTAATGGCGGATTTAAGTGCCGCGTCCTACGTTGGTTAAACGAGATATTTATGCATCTACCTCCGTGCATAAACTACCAGCGCGTATACCCGTTAGG
>NZ_WUDQ01000540.1:0-2526 GCF_009827695.1 Paenibacillus sp. OT2-17
GTCTGTATCCGTACAACGTGTTGATGGAGTACCCAAAGATACAGCACGTAATGCGATGGAGCATAAGGCTTTTGTCGTACATATCACAGACGAGGACAATGTGGGAGCGGTGAATGTGACGGCTTCCCGTCTGTTGCCGCAGGAGAGTGAGGTTACACTGGCAGGCCTTACCCCGGTCAAAAGTACAAAAATCGAAGTTCCCGGTGTGGCAGAAGCGAAAATACGTATGGAATGTATTCTGGAACAGGTTATACCGTTGGGAGGTCAGGAGGACACACCTGCCTGTGATCTGTTAATCGGACGCGTAGTGCAGTATCATTTGTCCGAGGAAGCGTATCAAAATACGTATGTGATTGCTAAGGAGTTGCGTCCAGTAAGTCGTTTGGCTGGGAACAACTATGCGAAGCTAGGAGAGCAATTCACGCTGGAGCGTCCCCAATAGGGGGCGTTTTTTTACAGCATATCCAAAATTATATCAGGAGGATTCTTATTCATCATATTTCCTTTTATGTCGCTAGTAGAATAGAAATACCCTTATTATAAAAAAGAGAACGTTCCTGTGCTATCGCTTAGGCTCCGTTCTCGATATTCAATGACCACTTTTACAAATAAGGATACGCATCTTTGATATTTATGAGTTTATTTACTTCAAAGTTTTCAGCAGCAGGGAGCGATAGGTCGTTTCAAACAAAAATTCAAACGCCTCCAAATGCTTTTTAGCCTCAAATACATCACGGCCCCACGCATAAATGCCGTGGTTACGCAATAAAATTCCAGGCACCTGATCATTCAGCACACCAGGTACGAGCTTGGCAATCGAGGCAATATCCGCGTAATTAGGCAGCACAGGAATATCAATGGCAGCATTTTCTTTCCAAATGTTAAAAGCCTTGATCAGCTCAATGCCTTGGATAGGTACAGCGCCTTGCTCACCGTAATATTCGGAAATCAGATTGTTAAACACGGTATGCACATGAAAAACGGCTCCGCAGCCTGTTAGGCGGTAAATTTCACAATGTATAAGCGTCTCTGCGCTTGGCTTGAGGTTTGTCGCTTCTGCCGCTTTTCCGTACTGGTCTACGAATAGAAAATCTTCCGGAGTACGCTTGGTTTTATCCTTGCCGCTGGCGGTGACTGCAAAATAAAATTGTTCGGGATGAAAGTCACCAATTCGGATCGACAAATTGCCGCTCGTGCCTGGGAACCAGTTGCGAGATGCGAATAGTTCTTTGACATCAGCGAGTTCTTCAAGTGCGCGGCGTTTTTCTTCCAATGAAATGTCTGCCAAGTTAAAACTCATTTACAGCACCCCTTGCTCCTGTTTTTGCTTTAAATCCTCGATAATGTCATCAAATGTTTCAAAGGGTACATGTGGTACGCCAAGCTCTTGACACTTTAAAGTCAGATGCGAACGGGAGTACACAAGATCGGCAATTTTAGCTCCTTCAAAATCGGTCAGGCTGTCGCCGATCAAAATCCGTTCGTATTGTTCGGAAGGGTATTGACGAATCACAGTCGTTTTACACATGCCACAATCATTTGTACACGGTTCCTCACATGGATGCGGCCAAGTAATCTGGATGCGATCCCCGGAAAAATCCGCTCCGTTGCAATAGACGTGGTCGTGTGGAATATCGAAGGGTTTTAGCAATGGATCAATAAAAAAATCAATGCCGCCACTGGTGACGAAAAATTGAATCTGCTGCTCTCGTACATAGTCCAAAAAGCGTGCAAAGCCCTCGCGTATACCAGCTTGTCCAAGTACATATGAGATAATTTCGTCCTTTTGCTCCGAAGGCATCAGGGCGAACATCGCACCTACGCCTTCACGAATGGATGTATGCCCATTTACGATTTGATGCATGATGGGCTCACAGCCTGTAGGCTGAAAATGCTTCATAATGGCGACAATATTGTCGCTGTTCGTAATTGTCCCGTCAAAATCGCAAAAAATGACGGGCTTCTTCGCTGTGCTCATCGTTCACCTCCCCATGTGTCGAGCGCAGATTGCAGCTCGGGGTGAGTACGGGCGTATTCTGCCAGAGGGACATTTTGCTGTACCGCTTCAATCGCCTGCACAAAGGCGCGCCCACCTGCTTCTGTACCCAGCGGATGACCGTGAATCCCGCCCCCAGCGTTGACAACAACGTCAGTACCAAAGTCACGTACAATTAACGGCACGAGGCCCGGGTGAATCCCTGCGGAAGGGACCGGCATACTGGCCTTCAGCGGTAGATCAGGGGTGATCAGCTCATCGCGGATCGCCATGTTTTCCTCACGCGGCATCGTCACTGAGCCGTAGGGAGAAGGGAAGAGGACGAGGTCAGCGCCAGCCAGCCGCATAAGCTGACCGAGTAGGACGGACGCCGAAATACCATAATGCGGCGATGGATAAGCAGCTCCCGCCAACGAAGGATGGGCTGCAATCGGCACCGAGACGGCAGGATTGCTACTAAGTTCATGTAGCACATCCTAACCGTAGGCCAACACGTTAAACAGTAACGCGTTGGCACCCGCATCAATGGC
>NZ_WUDQ01000541.1:0-2520 GCF_009827695.1 Paenibacillus sp. OT2-17
CTTACTAAAATAATTCACAAAAAAATAAAGGTACCGGGATAAACTTTGCCCGGTACCTTTAAATAAGTTGGAGGTAATAAAAATGGTCTATCTATATATGCTTGTCAGTCTCATAGTGTTTTATCTCGTAGTTTTCATTCTCTCTCTGTTCAATATTCATATAATTAAAGGTGATGAAACTACCTATATTTTACTGGTCCTCATAATCGGAATCCTTCTTCACAATTCTGAAAACAAAAAAGATAAGTAGGCATGCACCAATAAATTCGGCTATATAACCTCTCTACATACCCCACCTCATATACTTCGCCTCCAGTTCTGCCTCCTTGTCCACGTTGTATGTGGCGATTTCCTCCGTCTGCTTGCTGATCGCATTTGTAGATTGATGTTCTCTATATGAATACGCCTGAGTGGTTGTTGCTTCCCGACGAACAAAACCGATCTGACGATACTGCCGAACTGTCTCCAAATATTCCTCCACCGCAAGACGGGTGGCTTTTTCGTCGATCGGCAGAATATTGAACGTTAATTGTAAGTTGTTTTTTCTTCTTTTCCCCAATGTAATCCCCTCACCGTGTTATAATTTGGTGAAGGTTTGAAACTACTGACCCCCGCGGGCCCGGCCAAGGAATGCGGGGGAATGAGGCAAGAATATGAGGGCGTACAGGGGATAAAATGCGGAAGAACCACCGAAGGATGAAAAATCCAGTGCGGTGGTTCTTTTTTTTCACTCGTCTTGTATGCCATCATTATAGGGGGAGGGGATGAAGGATGTTCCAGGATTTCAAGCTCGTAAGTGACCGCCCGGTCTCGATACAAGTAAAAGAATACGTCAATCGTTTAATTATAAAAGGGGCGCTTCAGGCGGATCAGAAGCTACCTTCCACACGAGAAATGAGCGTTCTGCTTAAGGTGAGCCGCAATACAGTCATTGCAGCCTATGAAGGCTTGGAGGATGACGGATTTACGTATGCGATTCCCGGAAAGGGTAGTTATGTGGCCGCCATGGTGGGCCAGTCGGCCGTAGATAACGGAGGATCTGACGGTTCTTCCACCTGGGAGATCGATTGGAAGGCAAGAATGAACGAGTATGCTGTATCGGCTGTTGATCTGGATATGATGAAGCAGGGCATTCGTGCCCAAAAGGGAACTATCTCGTTCACAAGCATCGCTCCGGATGAGCAGCTGTTTGATCTGGGGGATGTAAGGCGAGCTTTTATGGATCGGATGGCAATCGAAGGGCAGGTGCTGCTCAACTACGGCTATGCCAAGGGCTACAAGCCGCTGATTGATTATCTGATGCATTATATGGAGAACAAAGGCGTTGATATAATTGGCAAGGATATGCTGATTACAGGCGGGTTTACAGAAGGCTTTGACATTGTGCTGTCGGCTTTACGCCCTTCTGCACGCCGTGGAGCGGCAATTTGTGAAAATCCGACCCATCACACAGCGATCAAAAATTTGAAGTTGCAAGGATTTGAGATTACCGGCATTCCGATGGAGTGTGACGGTATTGATGTAGAGCGGCTAGAGGAGGTACTGCAGAACAATAGCTTCGATTTGGCCTATTTGACTCCTTCCTATCATAATCCGACAGGCATCGTCATGTCGCCGGCAAAGCGCAGCGCTGTTATGAAATTAATGGCACGCCATCAGATTCCGGTGATCGAGGATGGATTCAATGAGGAGCTGCGTTACTCGGGAGCGCATATTGCGCCCTTAATAGCGACAGCAGGCCAAGGGAACGGAGTAATCTATATTGGCAGCTTCTCCAAGGTGCTGTTCCCTGGCTTGCGTGTAGGCTGGGTGCTTGGAGACCGAGCACTGATTGACACTCTGGAAAGCATTAAGCGTGCGCGCACCATTCATACCTCAACAATCGATCAATCGATTTTATACCAATATATGCTTAACGGAAATTTCGATAAACATGTAAAAAAAGCACGTACAGAGTATAAGCGCAAATATGAGCTGACAAAGGCATGCTGTGAAGCACATCTTCCTGAGGCGCAGGTGTCTGGTGACGGGGGCTTGCATTTGTTCCTTACCTTCCCGGCAGGCGTAAATACACGCCAGCTGCTAGAAGCTTGCAACGAACAGGGCGTCATTTTTACACCGGGAGACAAGTTTTTTATTCAAGAAGGCGAAGGGACGAATACATTGCGGCTTGGGTTTTCACGAGTAACGGATGAAAATATCGAACGGGGTATTCAAATAATCGGCAAACAGACACGTAACTTTCTTAAAGCATAATGGTTAGAAAAGAGCTACAGAGACGGAATATTGTTCTGGAGAAGCACCAGCGATCAAAAGAACAATCCGTAACCACATAAAGATTTTGAAGAAAAATGAGGTGTCATGATGAAAATTGGTGTTATTATGGGTGGTATTTCCTCTGAGCGTGAGATTTCTCTGCAGACAGGTCAAGAGATGATCAATCATTTGGATCGCAGCCGTTATGAAGTGGTTCCAATGGTGATCGAGCAGCGAGCGGATTTAATCGCGCAGGTCCAGCAG
>NZ_WUDQ01000542.1:0-2514 GCF_009827695.1 Paenibacillus sp. OT2-17
GACTACGCCCTGCATTGCTGCCGAGCTTTTTCTTCTGCACTCATTCCCTTCGCAGGGTCTTCCCATGCACCACGACGGTAGCCATTAATGCTCTCCGATCCGTCCCAGCGATTCTTGTTGCGGTCCGCGTTATAATGATCTCCAATGAAAAAAATACTATTGCCTGCTTTTACATACTGCTCCATTGCAGCCTGTTCGCTCTGTTTAAAAGGAATATTTGGCTCTGCCGTAACAAATACATCATAATTCTTTAGATCATTGTAAGTAATAGGCGTAGATTGGCGAAGCTCGTGTACATCATAGCCATTGCTCGCGAGGGCTTGGCCGAAGTCTGAAAATCCACCATCAATCACCCAATCTGCTGCGCCAGCTGTCTGTCCATGTGTATTATCAAACAGCACTTTTTTACCAGCGTTCTCATTGACCACTTTCGCAGCAATGAAGGGGGCTGGGTCCGCCGGACCTTCTGCCCGTACCGGTTGTATGCTGCCCGCAACACCAGCGTACAACGATAAAGTGAAAACCATAGCAGTTGCGTATTTGAAGCTACGGGATGTAAAGCGACGAAAGATTCCCATTATTCTCCTCCTGTTTGTTGGTTTAAAGCCCCTCTGGGGGGCATCAGATACAAATTTTAGCATTCATTTATGTTCGAATATGCATTGTTTTGTAAATCTTTAGGAATAATGAATAGGAAGTAAATTCCAATAAAAGAGATACACCGTATGCAGCAATGTGAGTACCGCAAATAGGATTTTCCCAGCAGCCCGGGGTCTCCTTTCCCCTGTAATCAGCTTTGCGCCATTCACGATCAATACCCATACGGCAATGAGAGCTGAAATGAGCGGTAACGTGCAAATTCCCCAGATATACCAGGCGGAATAGCCATACACGATCTGATTGTTACCATAGATGACCTGCACCCCGAGAAAAATCGAATTTAGTGACGCAATGAATGCAAGGTTGGACGAAATGTGATTATTCGTTTTACGGATATCTCTGATCACATATCTTACGATCCAAATCAGCAAGGTTGTGATGAAAAATAAGGAGGCGGCAGCGTAGCTGACAAGCAGAGTCCAGGTACGGTGCCAAAGTGTCGTCTGCTTCATGGTCTTACTGTCTGGGGCAACCATCATCCAAGTACCGTTTTCCTGATACAGCAAAATTTTAAGCTGGCCCCCCTTTTCCACAAACAATCCATCACCTGCTGCTTGAAACACTTTGTCTGTTGCTTCATTCTCATTTGGGTGTTTTCCTTTAACAATTAACGTATGATCATCTTGAATCCGCACGGTGTATGTAATGCTTCCCAGTATCCGAATCCATTTTCCCCAACCATGAACAGGATTAGAATCCACCTGATATACGCCCTCGATCTCTGGCGAAAGTTTCACTTGTGTGGAAGAGCGAGCTAGTGACTGCGAAACGGCCTGCGGCTCTGAGGGCAGCATTTGGGCTATCGCATGGATGACTTTTCCATGAAGCAGGGTGTCCGTGTCAGCTGAATTAATGATCACAAAAATACCAATCTTTTGGGACGGAATCAATACCATCTCAGAAATAAAATCATCAATCTCCCCGGTAGCCCACAGCATAGGTACTCCCGTCTCCAAATGACCACGAAAAAATCCGTAGCCCACGCCATCCAGGCGTGCATCGACTGCAAATTGCTGCGCATGCATCACTTTTACCGTAGGTGGCTGGAGCACCACTTTGCCCTCATACTTGCCTTGGTTTAAATGAGTGATCAGATAATGGGAAAACTCGTTGGGTGTGACGTTCAACGCTCCTGCTCCCGGCAGATTGATATACGACAAAGGCTGTTTCAAATACGCTCCATCCTTCCACTGATACGACTGGGCCAGTGCAGGATGATTTAACGGCAATTCCAGTGTCGCGCTGGGCATATTCATCGGCTGGAACAGATGTGTACGGAGGTAATCATTCAGTCCCTGACCGCTTACTTGCTCCACGATATTACCGATCAGACCGTAGGCGACATTGCTGTAATCATACTGAATTCCAGGTTTGCGGATGGGAGGCTGATTTTGAAAATACGTGCTGAGATACTGCTCTGTGGGCAAAACGCCTGCCCGAGTCGAGCTGTTAATGTTGTACAGCGCTTCATCCAATCCCGAGGTATGTGTCAAAAGCTGATGCAAATTGAAAGGCTGATTTTGGTATTGCGTAGCTTTATAGCTGTGGAGATAGCTGTTCACGTCTTCATTCAAATCAAGCTTATTTTGCTCAACCAGCTGCATCGTGGCGCTTGCACTAAATGATTTGGTTAGAGATCCGACACGAACAATGGTCTTTGCTGGATCGAATGCCACTTTCCGCTCCATATCTGCATATCCATAGCCTTTACTAAAAAGGATTTGGTTTTCCTGGGTCACGACGACTGCAGCCCCCGGAATATGCAATTTTTCCAATTCTGTACTCATAATATTGTCCACTGTTTTTTCCAATGAATCTGGTGTTATGCTGTCTGTCGCCCATGCCGAAGCAATG
>NZ_WUDQ01000543.1:0-2499 GCF_009827695.1 Paenibacillus sp. OT2-17
CTGCAGCGTTACTGTGGTGGGGCATCAAGGGTGCACCACCCATCAGTGAAATGCTTTGGTAATATAAAGTTATTATGGACGTCTGTGCTTAGGTCAAGGCGCGTAATGATACGGTAAAGGCCTCCATCTCCGCATGAATAGCGGAGATGGAGGCCTTTATTGCATCATCTATAGTTAATCCGGAGTATACGCAAGTGTCTATTAGCTGGCAGGAACCTCAATGCCTTGCGGATCGACAAATTGGTAACCCTTTTGCTCAAGACGCGTCAATATACTGTCCAGCGCCTCAGCTGTCCATGGCAGTTCATGCATCAAAATATTGCTGCCTGGATGAAGTTGTTCTGTTACGTTTTTGAGGAGTGCCTCCGTTTTATTAGGCTGATTCTTTTTCATTGTCCAGTCCAGAGAACCGACGGACCATGTCATGTATAGGAGACCGTTTTCCTTAGCGACCTTGCGACCTACGTCTCCGCCTGCACCATGAGGGGGACGGAAGAATACAGGGGCTTGTCCTGTAATGTCTTTAACAGCTTTTTGTACTGTTTCAATCTGTTTTTTGACCTCGGGCTCAGATTTATTCTTCAGCACGATGTGATCCCAGCTATGGTTGCCGATGGGCTGCCCACGGTCATGGATAAGCTTGAGTAACTCAGGATGCTCTTTTACACGGTAACCGTTTACGAAGAAAATCGCTTTCGCTTTGTGTTTGTCCAGTACATCTATGATTTTGTTAATCATGGCTGCTTCCTTAGGACCATCATCAAAGGTCAGTAACACGACTTTTTTTTCGGTACCTTGTTGGTTAGGGATTACATTGTAGGCTTTATCCAAGTGATACATTTTGTTATTGGTAGTTGCAGATGTTGCAGATGTTGCAGATGTCGCAGCTCCTGTTTCGTTGCTTTCGCTGGTTTTATCATTTTGTGCATTGGTTTTACCCGCTGAGTTATGATCATCACTGCCTGCTTGCTTACTGCTGCTTTTTGGGGAAGAGACGTTGCTCTGATCTTTAGCGCTGTTACTTGAGTCAGACGCTGCCGAATCCTGCTGGTTGCTTGTTGCCGCAGATTCCGGCTTGGTTGCAGTGCAAGCACTAAGCAGCAGACATGCGGTGAACAAAATGGCTGCTGTTTTTGTACCCATTATTTCATCTCACCTTCCTGTATTTTATACCGTATGAGTTTGTCACTACTGACGAACACTATGCTTGATTCTACCACAAAGGGAGGTTCTAATTGTGAAAACATCTTCATTTTTCCTGGGAATCGTCTTGGGCGCTGTCGCAAGCTCTTTGATCTCCCGCAACCGCAACATGTTGGGCTTATCTATGGACATGGGTGGAAAAAAAGGCGGCAATTTAGTGCAGAAAGCCCGTACTAAAATGATGGACGCGGCATTCCCCGGAATGGGCGAGATTACGCTCAATAAAGAAGACACCCGTAAGGATCAAGACAATCATTCACAAACAGATAAAACCGCTCATAACGCCCATACTGCCAAGAACAAAGAAGAGAATATGAAGTTGATTAAAGACTTCATCAGCACAAGTCCCGATGTTAAACGTGAGGTCGAGCAAATTTTGAAAGAAACTCATACAGCCGTACCGGGATTGTAACCCAGAAACCTTTATTCCGAATCATTTTGCGGCTTTTTTGTAAAAGCCGTTCAAATGATTCTTTTTTTTATCTTTTTATTGCGTGCATTTACGATTATAAAATGATAACATGATTACATAGAACCATTTTCATCACAGGCATCATAATTGCATCATAATCTGTTAATAACACTCGGCTGCCAGGAGGAGGGTCCAGTATGAAAATAGAAAGATTAAGTCAGGACAAGATACGGATTTTCCTTACCTTTGACGATTTGAGCGAACGCGGTATTCAAAAAGACGATATGTGGCAAGAAATTCCAAGAGTTCATGAGCTGTTTACCGAAATGATGGATCAGGCATACAGCGAACTGGGCTTCGACGCCACGGGACCGTTAGCTGTCGAAGTCTTTGCGCTTCCTGCTCAAGGAATGGTTGTTATCGTCACCCGGGGAAAATATGACCATCAACAGTATGGTTCGGGTCCCGATGAGGAGCTTCCAGAGGAAGTCTACGAAATGGAAGTCACGCTGGAGCATAGCGATTCCATCGTTTACGCGTTTAGCGATTTCGAAGTACTCATAGAAGCGGCTCATATGCTTCGTAGCAACACTACGGAAGCAGGTAAGCTGTATCATTATAGAGGAAAATGGATTCTGCATTTGGAACCAGAAGAAGTAGAGGAGTCCAAGCTTGCGGCTTTAATCGCGGTTCTTGCTGAATTTGGAGAAGGCTCATCCGTTACACCAGCTATGTTGGAAGAGTATGGTAAGCTGGTCATTCCTGAACAGGCAGTTGCTGTCATCTGCACTCATTTTGACAGCCGTTCTTGATTTGTTTTATAAGTGATATCGAAGTGAATTTGTCGGCTCTGCGCTGAAAGCAGGGCCGACTCATTTTTATGG
>NZ_WUDQ01000544.1:0-2497 GCF_009827695.1 Paenibacillus sp. OT2-17
CCGCAACGGGATTACGCCCGATTCGCACGTATACGCCGCCGTCATATTTTACAAGCGCTTCGGTCACTTTCTTCGTTTCGTGACGATCAGCAGGCAGGACAATCGCCAGTCCCGGAATTGCCCGAGCTACTGCGATATCTTGCACGGAGTGGTGTGACATGCCAAGCGCCCCGTAGCTGACGCCTCCGCTAATGCCGATGAGCTTCACATTTGTCCGCGAATAAGCAACGTCAACTTTGACTTGTTCAATACTGCGCATACTGAGGAAGCAGGCTGGTGAAGTCACAAACGGTTTTTTGCCGCTGTGGGCCAGGCCTGCAGACATGCCTACGATATTCTGTTCGGCAATGCCGACCTCGACGAACTGCTGCGGGAACGTATTGGCAAAGGGAGCCATTGCAGCAGAACCGCGCGAATCGCTGGCCAGTACCATGATATCACGGTCGTCTTTGGCCAACTCCAGCAGTGTGTCACAGATTACTTGGCGATTAGGAATTTTATTCATGCTTAATGCACCTGCCCTTTCTGCGTCAATTCTTCGATCGTTGCCTTTAGCTCTGTGAGAGCCAGCTCCAACTCTTTATCATTAGGCACATGGTGATGCCATGCCGGGACATTTTCGGCGAACGATACGCCTTTGCCCTTGGTGGTATTGGCCATAATTAACGTTGGCTTTCCGGCTACTTCAGGGGCGGACCTGAATGCCTTAAGCAATTCTTCCATATTGTTGCCGTTGATAGAGACGACGTTCCAGCCGAAGGCAGTCCACTTCTCTTCCAGCGGCTCCAGTCCCATGACTTCTTCGGTAGCACCGCTGATCTGGAGTCGGTTGCGGTCGATAATGCCGATCAGGTTATCCAGCTTATAATGAGAGCCTGCCATAGCGGCTTCCCAGTTGGAGCCTTCGGCCTGTTCGCCGTCTCCCATTAAACAAAATACACGGTAAGGACGGTCATCCCGCTTGGCAGCTAGTGCCATGCCTACGGAAATGGGCAGGCCGTGGCCGAGGGCCCCGGTGTTCATTTCAATCCCTGGAACCTTGTTGTTCGGGTGGCCAATGAGTCGGGTGCCGAACTGGCTATAGGTCTCCAGCTCTTCTTTTGGGAAAAAGCCCCGGTCGGCCAGAATACACCATAGAGATTCTACGGAATGCCCTTTGCTGGCGATAAAGCGATCACGGTCATCCCATTTTGGATTAGCAGGATCAACGTTCATGATTTCATAATATAAAGCCGTTAAAATGTCTGTATTGCTCAGCGATCCCCCCGTATGTCCCGTTTTGGCGCGGTGAATGATGGTTAGCAGGTCCATGCGGATTTGTGCGGCTTTTACTTTCAGTTCCTGGATTTCCATAATGTCCTCCTCAAGATAGGTATTATAGGGATGGGCTTTGTCGCTTTAGACGTCTCAAACGTGAAGGTTCGGGCGCTTATTACGGGCGAGATCGGATCCTCTAAGCCAGCTTTGAATTTCCTGTTCCGTGGGATCGACCGGATCAGGCGTCAGGCCGGGTATATAATTGCAGGCCTCATAAATGGCCGGGATCACATTGGCGTGGATACCTACGGAATGATGGACGTAAGGCCCTTTTACGAGTTTTTCCTCCCACAGCGGCCAATCGTTTACTTCCACCCATACGTAGGAGCCGCGGGTATAAGGACCTTCAATACCCCGGGCACGCCCGAGGAACATGGAGTACTCACCGTGGTCGCCGTCAAATCGGGCAATGGTCATACCGCCACCGCGGATTTCGCCTTCATGAGTTCCGGGAGAATGGTCGTCGAAGAGAAAATGTTTGCGTAACTTCGGTTTGTTCTCTACGGAGAGCGAGACCGGGAAATTGCCACAGTGGAAGAGAAGTTCGCCGTTATCATTCTCAGGATGTCGAACAGTAATATCTGCGAAGAAGGTTGGCAATGTGTTCATGGAGGCAGCCTGCACCATAATGGAAGTAATGGCTCCATGGATATCTGTTTCACAAGTAACCGGAATTTGTTCGTCAGTCAGGATTGCATTGGCCAGACACGGCATAATAGATATGGCATCCTGCAAAGAGGACCAGCACTGAATTGCGATAGCGCTGCTTCCCGTCTCACGGGCGAAGGATTTCATGGCGACCTTTAAAGCGGCTATCCGTCTTACATCATCTTCGGTCACTTCACTGTAATCGAGTTTTTCTTTAATGTAATCCATCGTTTCCAGAAGCTCTGAGCTATTGCTGGAGGCAATTTTTTTGGTTCTAAGCTGAATGTCGACAATGGTAATGGGATGAATCTCAATGCCGAAGCGTTCCAGCAGTTCGCCTTCATTGCACATCATCGTCCAGAATGAAGCGGGGCGGGGGCCAATCTGGAGAATGCGTAAGCTCTTGAATTGGCGCACGACGTTGGCGGCCGCCACAAAGTTGGTAAAGCCTCTTTCGAAAACCGGATCATTCACCCAACTGTTCGTTACATAGGTGAAGGGAACGTTGAATCTTCGCAGCACTTTACCTGTG
>NZ_WUDQ01000545.1:0-2496 GCF_009827695.1 Paenibacillus sp. OT2-17
CGTGACCATGCGATAGAAGTACGGAACACTTTGAAGCCCATTTCCGCAAAAAGTTTGATATCTTCTTTATAATGATGATAAAAATCAATACCGATCAACTTCATGTTATCTTCTGTTGGTACATCCGTAACGGGCCCCCAGCCACCACGAGGAGTTACATCCTGAATGGACCAGCCTTTTCCATCTTCTTGATAAGCGCCTTCGAGCTGATTAGCAGCAACTGCTCCGCCCCACAGGAAATCTTTTGGAAACTGTGTACTCATATTTTCTCCGCCTTTGCTGATGTTTTTCATTAACTAGATAGAAATACGTTACCTCTATGCTAATGTGTTATAAAGTACTTCTAACTGAATCTTAAGGTTTGTAACGCGTTTCATGTCAAGTATTATTTTAAAAACTTCCAGAGCTTATAATTGTATTATCTCCAATAATTACCCCCATATTTATAACTCTTCTATTATTGAGTAAAATGGCTATTCTTCAAATGGCGGATCTACATGAATGTCTCTATCTGGTTCAGTGCTTACCCAGCGAGTAAAGATAACCTGAAAACCGGCTCGAGTCGGCGCGCAGGCAAAAGGACCCGCCTGTTGTCCCGTTTCATAAGGAAAACGTGCTACACGTACGGTGCGCCAGCTTTGATTTTCGGTTCGGGCTCTAATGATAACTGCATCCTGTAGCTGTGAAGCACGAATCGTCACATTTTTCCCTACCCAATCAGGTACAGGAGCTAATGACCAATCGGAATAGCCATCCGTGACTACGACTGCCAGTTGAGGAATTCCATCATTTAATTCGATTCCGGCTTTAATCCACTTTTGCTGTCCTTGATACAGCATTATACCGGCCTGATCGTAGAGCTCCGTAAATGAGCCTAATTGAAACGTGACTTCGATGGCAGAGCCTTCTTCCCAGTCTGTAAGCAGGGAATGTCCGCTACTGCGTTCAAATCCATACAAAGTTTTTTCCCAGTAGTCGCTTCCTTCTCTGGTTTCAACTTTAAGGAACTGATCTTCTTCTATGGATGATACAGGGTGATTAGTCCATGTCCCTGTAGTCCATGCAATCGATTTTTGAGTCATTAATCTCATCCTCTCATGCTTTATTGAACGATGTCCTATTTCCTTTTCTCCACCAATTGCAAATTGTACGTCAGACTTTCAAGGGTCACCGAAATCAACCCACGCATGTATTCATCATGTGTATCGTTTTTCACAAAAATCTCGGGCATATGTTCTTTGGGTACATCTTTTAGACAGCCGTTATAAATATCGTCCAACAGAGTCGGCTTGGATAACTCTCCAGTCAAAGCGATAGATACAGGATCTATAATCGCAATAATGGAAGTTATCGTTTTGATCGCTAAAGGAACAAATCCCTCTGTGCTATTTAACTGTTTAAGCTGTTCCTCTCTTGTTAAATCAAAGGGTAAGAAGGAAACCTCCCCAGCAAATTTGGTATTTCCTTTTAACAAATGTCCATCGACAATAAAACCCGCGCCGGGGAAATTGTCTTTGGGAAACGTAACAATAGCAAAGGTTTTATCCTCATCATAATTCTGCATGTTATAAAATCCGTAGACTGTCAAATGCATATCATTTTCAATGGTAACTTCTAATCCGTATTTATCTTGAAGCAGTGGACCTACAGGGACTCCTATGAGCAGGTCGAGATCACAAACATCGATAATCCCTTGATGAACAACCCCGGGGATGCCAATCCCAATGGCTTTGACGTTTCCATAGTTATTAATCAGCTCTCCAATTTGGGTTTCTATGACTTCATAATCAATATGAGGCACATTGGAAGTATTCTCGATGATGATATCACCAAGCAAATTGGCAACAGCATAAGTAAGAGAATGTATACCGCCTTCCGTTTTCACATTTAAACAGATAATATAAGAATAGTCAGCGTTATATTTGTAACGTCTAGCCGGACGTCCGCCATTCGACTCTTCCAATTCCGTCTCTAATACCTCCCCGGTTTGAAGAAGCTCATTCAGAATATTTCCGCAAGTTGCCACACTAAGACCTGTGATACTGGCTATGGATGACTTGGTTGCATATTCCTTGGATTTCAGTGTGTTTTTAACTAACTCTACATTAATTTGTTTAACCCGAATGGTATTATTGGAGACTGGTTGTATTTGAATACACTCCTTTTCCAGTATTTATTAAAAGGTTTATAATAAGTTGTAATATAACGCTCTGCCTGCAAAAAGTCAATTTGTACACATTTTCCTCTTCTCTTCGATCATCATGCTATACTAGAAATAAGAATCAAATTTTTAGTGCGGCATCTTTGCGATGAAACTAAGTGAAATTGGGGGGATTCTGTTGTCAGCTATTGAGTATATAGCAATAATCGCGTTGCTCCTCTCCGTCATACTTTTAATTAAGGTCTACAGCCTTCAATCTCGGCTTAATGACTTGAAATCCGACGTGGAGCGTCTTGAAAATCGTTCAGGAATACAAGGCGCATCGCTGTCAGGTA
>NZ_WUDQ01000546.1:0-2492 GCF_009827695.1 Paenibacillus sp. OT2-17
GTGGGAGTGGCATACGGGCTTGTGTATTATGTACTGTTTCGATGGGCTATCCGGCGGTTCCGTATTCCAACTCCTGGGCGCGAGGAAGGTTCGGTTCTGGAGGATTGGGCCGGCAATATTCCTTATAGTGCTCCGCTTATTTTGGAAGCACTTGGCGGGAAGGAAAATATTGTGCAGGTGGAGGCCTGCATCACACGTTTGCGGCTGACCGTCCACAATGACAGACTGATCGATACCGGAGCGATGAAGGCTTTGGGATCGGCCGGGCTTATCAATCTGGGTGGAGGTAATTTGCAGGTTGTATTCGGAACGTATTCAGAACTGATTCGTGAGGAAATCGCGAAGCTGATGGAGCGTGATCTCCCTCAAATTTTGTTCAACGCTCCTGTACATGGAAAAATGCTCCCGATTCATGAAGTGCCTGACAAAATTTTTGCGACGAAGCTGGTCGGGGACGGTGTTGCTTTTGTTCCTGAACGTGGTGAACTTGTGTCTCCAGTGTATGGTACTGTGATGCACTTGTATCCGACTATGCACGCTTTAGGCATCTCCACACGAGAGGGACTTGAGGTTCTGCTCCACATAGGGATTGATACTTCACAGCTAAAAGGAAATTTTACTGCTATGGTAGAAGCAGGCGATACGGTGGAACCGGGGCAATTGCTGATCAAATTTGATTTGCAGGCGCTGCGAGAGCAAGCTCCATCACTGGTGACTCCTATGGTCATCACGAATCCGGATCGCGTCAAGTCGTGGAGCTTTGCTCCGTTTAAAACAGTGAAAAAAGGTCAGGCCTCGGTAATGTCCGTTGTGCTGCATGACAGGAATGTTGGAGGGGTAGAAACATGATAGAAGGCATCGGCGCCGCAGCAGGTGTGGCAATCGGGAAGGCATTTGTCCTGCCGAGCTGGGAGTGGGATTTACCTGATCAAAAAATGGATGCGGTAGATCTTGCAAAGGAATTTGAACGGTTGTATGAAGGGATACGCACATCCAAAAGTGAGATCCAGTTTATTAAGGATGAGTTTCGAGAGATGGTGGGGCCGGAGGAATCCAGCATTTTTGATGCTCATCTTGCGATATTGGAAGATCCAGAATTCATGAATGAAATTCGCGGAATTATTGAGCGTCAGTATAAGGCGGCCGAGGTGGCCGTGAAGGAAGCCATTGATCATTTTGTAACAATGTTTGATTTACTGGATGATGAATATATGAAGGAGCGGGCAATCGATATCAAAGATGTGGGAAACCGGCTGCTCAAGCATTTGCTGGGTGCACCGGAAGTGACTCTTCCCAAGGATACACAGCCCTATATTCTGGTAGCCAAGGAGCTCTCACCCTCCCAATCGGCACACTTGAATCCTAGCTATGTTTTAGGGATTGTAACTATGAATGGTGGGAAAACATCACATTCTGCGATCATGGCCCGCGCACTTGGTATTCCACTCGTTTCAGGACTGGAGAGCAATCTGAATTTGCCCGTTCAAACGGGAGATATGATGGTTGTGGATGGAGACCTGGGCAAAGTTTATGTGAATCCGGAAAAAACGGTAACTGATCATTATAAAATTTTGCGTGACGAGCAGCGACGCAGAAAAGAGCAGCTTCAGGTGCTTGCTTCTGTAGATGCCGTGACCAAGGATGGAACCACCCTGAGGCTAGCGGCCAATATTAGTTCGATTAAAGAGCTGGAGGCAGCTTTGAAGCATGGCGCTCAAGGTGTGGGACTGTTCCGCACGGAGTTTTTATACATGGATCGCAAATCTGCGCCAGATGAAGAGGAGCAGTATGAAGTATATCGGCTGATAGCGGAAAAGGCAGGAAACCACTCTGTAGTCATCCGTACATTGGATATCGGTGGAGATAAGCCGTTGGACTATCTTCAACTACCAGAGGAAGAAAATCCTTTTCTAGGTTACCGTGCTATACGGATCAGTCTGGATTGGAAGGAATTGTTTAAAACCCAGTTGACTGCAATTTTAAGAGCCAGTGCAACGGGAAATATCAAGGTAATGTATCCGATGATCTCATCCGTGGAGGAGGTCCGCCAGGCAGATGCTCTTTTGAAGGAGGCTATGGCGGATTTGGATGCAAGAGGGCTTGCCTATAATCCGAACATTCAGCGTGGAATCATGATTGAGGTACCGGCAGCAGCGATGATCGCTGATCTATTGGCAGCTGAAACAGATTTTTTTAGTATCGGAACGAATGATCTGGTTCAGTATGTGCTGGCTGTAGATCGTATGAATGAGCAGATTGCACATATGTACCATCCATACCATCCAGCTGTACTTCGAATGTTGCGCATGACTGCACAAGCGGCACATCAAGCAGGAATTGATGTAAGTGTATGTGGTGAGATGGCTGGAGATGAACGTTCCGTTCCTCTTTGGCTGGAACTGGGGATACATCAACTCAGCATGTCTCCCCAATCTTTGTTGCGGGTCAAGCATCGTGTGCTGAATACGACTGCATCTGAGGCAACGACAGTC
>NZ_WUDQ01000547.1:0-2492 GCF_009827695.1 Paenibacillus sp. OT2-17
GATTCCTATAATGAGATTTATCTTATTAATTACAACTTGTTCGATCGGAATTTACTAAATTAACTCGGGGGGATTATTTTGAGAAAGGGAATTATTCTACTCAGCAGTCTACTTCTGGCAAGTTCTACCTTATTAGCAGCTTGCTCCAGTGGTGGATCAGATAGCGCTAATGATGCTACTTCGCAAAATAGTGATGTCGCACAGACAGCCGCTACAGCGCAGCCATTAACAAGTCTGGTACAAGCTTCAGATTTATCCAAATTGCCGGAAGTGTCCAAAAAGAGAAGCGACACGATTATTGTTGGTCTGACTGACCCAGCCGGGGTGTTTACTCCGTATTTTAACCAAAGCGGCTATGATGGCAACGTGATTTCGCAGTTGTGGACTCCGCTGGTCACGGTAGACGAGAAGGGGCTTCCGCTGCCCAATCTGGCTAAGAGCTGGGATATTTCTAAGGATAATCTAACGTACACGTTTCATCTGGTTCCCGGTACAAAATTCAGTGATGGCTCTCCTTTGACAGCAGAGGATGTCGCTTTTACCTGGACGTTGATCTATGACAAAGCCTATCCTGGTGACAGCCAAATCCGAAAGCTGAACATTAAAGGCGGCAAAGACTTTACGGAAGGCAAGGCAAAACAAATTGAAGGAATCAAGGTGATTGATGCGCAGACCATTTCTGCGACGTTGGAAAAACCAAATGCGCTGGCTCTGCCGATTCTGGGTGACTATGTACTGTCCAAAGCCTACTACGGCAAGGATTACAAGTTCGGACAGCTGGATTATTTTAAAAATTTACATAGTAGCCCTCTGGGAAATGGGGCTTATAAGTTGGAAAAGTTCATTCCAGGGCAAGAAGTTCGTCTGGAGGCGAATGATCACTTTTTCAAAGGCAAACCGAAAACACAGCATTTCATTTACAAAACAGCAGAAGGCGACGCTTGGCAATTCATAGAAACAGGCGATACCGATTTTGCTCAATTCACCGCAACTCAGGAAAATATAGACAAACTAAAAGGGCTTGGCTTTTTAAACATTTTGCCGTATACCCCTAGCACTTACGGATATTTGCAAGTAAATCTTGAAAATGAAAAGCTTAAGGATAAAAAGGTTCGTCAAGCATTGACCTATGGACTGGATCGGAAAAGCATTTATGTCGACGCAGCTCAGGGAGCAGGGGCGGTCGCAAACATTCCAGCTTCCCCAATATTCTGGTCTTACACGACCGATGGAATCAATCCATATAACTACGACCCAGAGCAAGCGAAAAAGCTGCTGGATGAAGCGGGCTGGGCAGAAGGTAGTGATGGCATCCGTGAGAAAAACGGTCAGAAGCTGACCATTCACCTGCTGACCTCTAAACGTCCAGAAACAGATACCTTTATTGCGCTTGCGGCTGAAAATTACAAAGCGATTGGCGTTGACCTACAGCCGGAAATCTTTGCAGACTTTAATGCAATGGTCGCCAAAGTAGAAGGTAAAGATTATGATCTTGCCGCCTTTTCGACAGGCATGCTGACAGATCCATCAGATGGAATCGAGCAATTCGTCAATGGAGAAGTCAAGGGATATAACAATACAAAAGAAAAAGAGCTATATGAAAAAGGCTTGTCTACGACGAATATGGAAGAACGCAAGAAAATATATCAAGAATTATATGTGCTGCTAAACGATGAACTGCCCGTAATTTTTACCAACTATAAGAAGACGGTGTATGCCTACAATGGTCGGATGGAACATGTAAAGGTCAGTCCGTTCATTGGCTTGTCTGGTAATCTGTTCGAATGGTCCCTTAAATAAGCCACATTTGCGGGCCCCTTGTGAAGAACATCAGGTTCGGATCAAGGGGCCTCCCAAATAGGGGAAACGTAATGAGTAGCCTGACCTTGAATTGAAAGGAGTCTGTCATGAGCTCGTTTTTAACGAAAAGACTGACGTATATGGTTATTATTTTGTTGGCCGCTTCGATGATGATTTTTTTCCTGTATGCCATGACACCGGGAGATTTCATAAGCGGCAATCTGAAGCTGTCGCCAGAGAGAAAGGCGGAGCTGAGGGAAATTTACGGCCTGAATAAGCCTATTCTTGAACGCTATGGAAATTGGCTGGGCAATGCGCTGCATGGAAATTTTGGTTATTCGCTTGCCCAGCAGAAGCCGGTGCTGACCTTATTTAATGAGTATATCTGGAACTCGTTTTTGCTGGCCGTTGTATCGACCTTCCTGACCTGGTTTATCGCGGTCATTATCGGTGTGGTTGCTGCTTATAAGCAGTATTCATGGTTTGATACTTTGGTAATGGTGGTGATTTTCGCTGCCATGTCTGTGCCCTCATTTTTTATCGGGTTGTATCTGATTAAAATCGCAGCGGTTGACCTGAAGTGGTTGCCACCCGGTGGCATGCTTAATACGGGGAGTAACGCTACAGGTATGGAGTATGTGAAGGAGGTTCTCCAGCATATGACCTTGCCAGTGATCGTTATGACGCTGCTG
>NZ_WUDQ01000548.1:0-2481 GCF_009827695.1 Paenibacillus sp. OT2-17
TGCAGATGTCATTGCCTTATCCCGCAGTGGAGATCAGCGTAAAAATACAGAGCACGTGGAATGGCGCTCGTGTGATTTTTTTTCCATGGAGGATGCAAATCAAGGATTACATGGAGCGGATTATGCCGTATATCTCATTCATTCCATGCTGCCCTCAGCGAAGCTGACACAAGGAACATTTGAGGATATGGATGTGATTTTGGCAGAGCATTTTGCCCGGGCAGCGCGTAATAACGGGGTGAAGCAGATTGTATACTTGAGCGGTATCCTTCCCGAGCATACAAGTGAGGATGAACTATCCCGACATTTACGCAGCCGTCTGGAGGTTGAGCGTGTATTGAAGTCTTTTGGAGTACCTGTAACCACAATTCGTGCAGGCTTGATCGTCGGCCCACAGGGTTCATCGTTTCCAATTTTGGTCAAGCTCGTTCGCAGATTACCAGTCATGATTCTGCCTCGTTGGACCCGAACCAAGACCCACCCGATTGCATTGGAGGATATTTTGAATGCGCTGGATCGGAGCATCGGCAACCGTACTCTTGATGAACAAATTATAGACGTAGGCGGGCCGGAGGTTATGACATATAGAGAAATGATGCAAAGAACAGCGGAAATAATGGATAAAAAGCGTCGCTTTTTTAATGTGCCGTTGCTGACGATCAAACTGTCCCGCCTTTGGGTTACCCTAGTGACTGGAGCCTCCAAAGAGATGGCTTATCCGCTGATTGAAAGCTTGGCTCATCCGATGGTGGCGCAACGGAAACATAAGGTTCAAGGCATCAGCGATGGGAAGATTTCCTTTGACAAGGCAGCTCGAACCTCACTCGAGCAGGAAGAAGAATATCGGCATAAGAAGAATTCCCACAGCAAGCCCAAAAAGCCGTTAAAATCAGCACTTCGATCGTTAAAATCTGATGTACGCTCGGTGCAACGGATCAAACTCCCGCCTGGTAAGGATGCAACATGGGCCGGGGAACGCTATTTGGCCTGGCTTCCGGTCTTTGCAAAACCTTGGGTGCGTGTCGAGACAGGAGGCCCGGATACCTATCAGTTGTATCTCTTGGATAGTCGAAAGCCGTTGTTAGAAATGATTTATGACCGTGCGCAGAGCACCTCTGAGTTTGCACTCTATCGAATCACAGGAGGTACTTTTGCCACTGTAAAGGAAGACCATCGCGGCAGGCTTGAGTTCCTGCAAATTCCCGGTACAAATATTTGTGTCGTAGCCATTCATGATTATGTGCCATCGCTGCCTTGGTTTATTTATAAATATACACAGGCCAAAGTACATTTGGGGGTTATGTATGCGTTTGGCAAGTATGTCAAGCGGTTGATTGATACAAATGTTTAATATTTTCCACGAGATGGAAGCTACAAATGTATGGTAAAGTGTAATATATACAAGGTTTTATCCAAATGTCCTATCCAAAGTCTCCTGTGCATACCGAATCCGAATCACACGAGGTGAGAAAAATGCTGCAATCGTTAAAAGCCATTGCTAATTACAGGAAAGAAAATGATCTGGCCTGGGATACACCGACTTGGTTAAAGCTGCTTGTTTCGGCTGAGGAGCGTATTGTAAATTTGGAACGCATTCGATCTATAGGTGAGTTAAAGGATGCGAATCCTGTACTGGATTACGTGGAGCGTACGTTGCTTATTTTGGACGGACTTCCATTGTCATTCTGGGTTAAAGAGCTACTGGAGGATGTATTGGTGTGGTCTGAGACAGCCAAAGGAGGTACAGTCCGCGAACGGCTACGCTGGCAGCATGAGGGCATTAATTTATTTGTACATAATATCGGCTCCTCCCAACTGTATGTCAGACAGGCCCAAGCGGAGTCCCCTGCGTACCCGCGCAATAGCATGACCCGAATTCTGATTGAGACGCATGGATTGATCGGGCAATATATACGGGGAGAAATTCCTTTTGCGGAAAATCGACTGCTGCTTGAAATTACTCGTAAGGGCTGGCTGAGCTCTGAGGAACTGGAGCTTGTTTTACGGGCCCTGAACGAGTGTATTATCGCCGGGGTAGAACCTGCATTATGGGACCAAGTACGCAGTGAAGTAGAGCAGCTGATCGGCTGGATTGCATGGGATAACGCTCCTGTAGTCTGGAGTGTAAAGGAGCGACTGGAGAGATTACGGTCGGTTTCGATACATGAAGGAGAGCCGTTCGAGCAGGCTTACACAGAATTAGAGCAGGAGTTGAATGTAGAGAAGGCGCTGGCTCCGTTGGAGAATCGGACACTTTGGTATGTAGAATCAGCTTTGCAGGATTTTTCACTTCAAGAACTGGTAAAGGTATTCTTACTCACATTAAGGGATGGGACGGGGCAGGAACAGCCTGCGACCGTTCGCCATATCAGTTTCGAATCGCTTATGAATACGATGTATTATGACTATCGTGGTGTCAAGAAAATTAACGTATATAAAAAACGAATAATAGAAAAATATTTAAGTGCAATGTCTTGGCAG
>NZ_WUDQ01000549.1:0-2477 GCF_009827695.1 Paenibacillus sp. OT2-17
CGCCCGCATCGTCAAATCGTCCTGCATTCCGTTGGCGAACCTCACCTGCACCCTTGGGCGGCGGAGTCATGACCTGTTCCTCTACAGGACGGTCATTCGATAATTCTCGAGTTGGCGTGTGCTCGACTGTATAGGCTGTATATGGAATGGCTTGCAACCGTTCAAAAGGAATTTCTTCCCCGCTCGCCACACATATTCCGTACGTCCCATCCTTCATCCGTTGAAGGGCTGCATTGACTTGCTCCAGCTCGTCTTGCAGCGAATCATTAATCGCCAGATCACGGGACCGTTCAAAGGTTTCTGTCCCTATATCAGCGGGGTGGTTATCATAGGACGAGAGCTCACCTGTGGAATCTGTCAGTGTTTCTCCCAATTGAGCGTTTTCCTGACCGTTTTGTTCAAAATGCTTTTCTAAATCCTTTTTCTGCTCCAGCAACATATGTTTCAGCTCTGCAAGCTGCGAATCGTTCAAATGGTTCATGATCATCTCTCCCCTTCGTAGTCTATATAAGTTACACGTATGCTCTTTTATACCCGTTCAGAGGGCCGGGCAATCAGCAGAGACTTTTATTCCCAGCCTAGAATGTGATATAAAAAGAATAGTGTGTTAAGGAGGGAATAACCGATGGATGAACATATGAAGCGTCGTCTGGATAAACAAAAGCAGTTGTTTAAACAACTGGGCATTCAGCTGGACGCGCTCTCCATTCATGAGAAACAGTTTAAGAATAAAATGCGCGGCTATGATCCGGACGAGGTGGATGCCTTTCTGGATGAAGTGATCAAGGATTATGAACGCTTTTATGCGAATATAGCCGACCTGATGGACAAGTGGCAGGAGCAGCAGGCAACCATACGTGATTTGAAAAATGCACCCAAGCCTGCGGCCGACCTTAATGGACTGGACCGTCGTCAACTGGAGGATATCGTTAAGCAGTTGGAATATAGTGTACGCCAATTAAAAGTGCGAGTACGTCCTGAAAATGACTATTTTCCGGAGTAAGGTGCAGTAAGCACTGTGTTGGTGCCTCTATTGTGGTATGATGGAAACAAGCATTTTTCCAAACATTTAATGAGGCACACACATAAAGGTGGTTAACATGAGTACCCATTTTTCCGTTAGTATCCATTGTCTACTTCTTCTGGCTGAAGGGGCACCGGAGCGAATGACATCGTCACTTATTGCTTCCAGCATCAATACAAACCCGGTAGTTGTGAGAAGGATTATGAGCCGACTCAAGCAAGCGGGTTTGGTGGATTCGTCGCCTGGAGCACGCGGCTTTCGTCTAAGCATGTCCAGTTCAAACATCAATCTGAAAATGATCTATGAGGCGACCAAGGATGAAGGTCCGTTGTTCGCCATCCATACCGATAGCAATCATAATTGTGAGGTAGGTAGGAACATAGACGCATTATTGGATGGTTTATATACCGTGGCAGAGCAGAAAATACAGGCGTTTTTCGAGACCGTTACGCTGCGAGATCTGGAGCAGGCACTTCAGCAGCGCGTGGGGCAACAAAGTTCATCCGTGTAAAGACGCTGGTAAGGAGAATTTATATGAAAATCATCGTACTTTCAGACACTCATATGCCGCATAGAAGCAAAGCGTTGCCTAGTCGGCTTGTACAGGAGTTAAAAGGCAGTGACCTCATTCTCCATGCCGGAGACTGGACGGATTGGTTCGTATATGAACGTCTAGCTGAATTTGCGCCTGTGCAAGGCATTGCCGGAAACAATGATGGAATGGACATCGTGGAGCGTTTAGGCTATCAGCGAATCGTTGAAGTTGAAGGCAAGCGGATCGGTATGGTTCACGGTCACGGCTGGCGAGGAACGACAGAAAATATCGCATTGAATACGTTTAAGGGAGAAACGCTGGATTGCCTGATTTATGGACATTCGCATATTCCGGTGGTCAAAACGATTGACGGTCAGCTTGTCCTTAATCCAGGGTCTCCGACGGACAAACGTGGCGAAGACGAATATTCATTTATCGTGCTGACGATTGAAGCTGGTCAGATGGAAGCACAGCTTGTTCTTTATCCAGATAAACATTGATTTAAAACCAACAACTGTTGATTAAAGGGGAAGCTATGGCCATTTTTGAATTAGAACCGATGAAGCATCATGTGTTGATCTGCAATGGAGGCACATGTATGCGACATGAGGGTGAAGAAGTTACACAGGCAATTCGGGATGAAATTCGTAAACAAAATGCAGAAGCATATATTCACACGACCAGAACTCGCTGTAATGGGCGTTGTCATGATGCTGCGGTTGTGATCGTATATCCTCAAGGGGACTGGTATGGTCAAATGACCCCCGACTCGGGGACTCAACTGGTGCAGAAGCTCGTAACGGGAGAGAAGCTGGAACCTCATCTTTTTCATGAGTGTACAGGTAAATCCAGCTCGGAATAATCCAATCAACCATCTATAAGAACATGAGTAGAGAAAATCTTTGCGGAGATTTTCTC
>NZ_WUDQ01000054.1:0-17553 GCF_009827695.1 Paenibacillus sp. OT2-17
CCTCGCCTTCCAGCTTGGCACGAATCGCCTCCAGCGGTGTAACCCGGTAGGGCAGCGTACCGGAATACCAGTCGCGGTACACCTCATTGCCATGCGTACCAATGACCGCTACTTTGCCACACCGGGCAGGGTTCAATGGCAAGAGTTCATGCTCATTTTTAAGCAGTACGATCTGCTCCCTCGCCGCACGCAACGACAATTCACGGGCTTGCTCTGTCATGAGAGCTTCCTCTCCGATCGAGGCATAGGGATTGTCTGCCGCCGGGTCGAATTCCCCCAAACGAAAACGGACACGAAACGTATGGAACAATGCCCGATCCAAGTCTTCTTCTTGTAGCGTTCCTTGCGCCAAGGCTTCACGAATCGCCTGTTTGGAGAGCTCCGCATCATCTGTAATGCTGTCAATTCCCGCCCGAATAGATTCGGCCACGCCAGGCGTATGGGAATCGTAATACTGATGATCGTTGACAATCCCCATGACATCACCCGCATCACTTACAACAAAGCCGTCCATCCCCCATTCGTCCCTGACAATATCGTTAACCCCATGATATAACGTAGCAGGCGTTCCATTAATCAGGTTGTAAGAAGTCATCATCGACTGTGCGCCGCCTTCCGTAAAAGGCTTTTCAAAAGCTCTTAGGTAATATTCTCGCAGGTTTCGCGGGTCTATACTGGAGGAGCCACTTCCCCGATCCACTTCATTATTGTTACCCAGAAAATGTTTTAAAGTGGCAACCGCTTTCAAATATACCGGATGATCCCCCTGTATCCCCTTGACTAACTCCTTTGACAACTCTCCCGTCAAATACGGATCTTCACCGTAAGCTTCCTCATTGCGTCCCCATCTCGGGTCACGCTCCATATCCACCGTAGGTGCCCACAGGGTCAGACCGTTTAATTTGGGATCACGACGATAGTAAACACGTGCCTCATCTGCGATAACAGAGCCGATGAGGCGCATTAATTCCGTATCCCAAGTACATGCCAATCCTACAGGCTGAGGAAATGAAGTCGCCTCACCTAACCACGCTATCCCGTGTGCCGCTTCCGTACCGTGCTTATAAGCTGCGACTCCCAATCGGTCAATGGCCGGCTGGTATTGCAACATGGATTCAACCTTTTCCTCCAAGGTTAGTCGCGACACAAGATCCCGTACACGCTCATCCAGATGAATCTTCGGATCTTGAAATAAATATTCGATACCCGTTGTTTCATGACTCATATCCGTCATCTCCTTAGCTTAATTAAGATGATAAAAAGTTCATTTATGAAAGCGTTTTAATATATCATAGCTAAAAAGGGGTACCCCGGCAACAATACCGAAAACATCCTATACTGGTTGAAAGAGAGACCGCAGCATAAAGACAAAAAAAGTTGTATTTTACCTTCAATATACAAAGCTAAAAATAATATTTTTTGGTATAATCAGGATATATCACTGAAGGAGGAAGCGCTAATGAAAAATACCGGAATGACAAGGCCTCTGGATCAATTGGGGCGGATTGTACTCCCTAAGGAAATGCGCACCACAATGGATATCAATATCGGTGATTCACTTGAATTTTTCGTAGATGAAGAAGGATTTGTATTAAGAAAATACACGGGTGTCTCCTGCAAATTTTGCGGCGCGGTGGATCATTTAACTTATTTTCGCGACAGCTTTATTTGCGCAGAGTGCATCCAGGTATTAAAGACCGATGAAAATGTGCATGCCACAAGCACCGATGCTATCCAGGCTCAAGAACATTCCAAGCCGACCCGAACCAACACAACCTGGCAGCCCAAGCAATCTAGAGTGCAGCAAGGTGAAATGGTAAAAAAGCTACGCAAGCTGATTCAGGAACACCCGAACCTGCCACAAAAAGTGTATGCCGAAATGCTAGATATTTCCCAAGGCCGGGTGTCCCAGTTGAAAAAGCTACTCTAAACCTTCTCAAAACAATATCCCAAGATCCTATACTATGTACTCGCAAGCCTATCATTTTCATCGCAACTACGATGGCCAGATATAGAGTAAGGTGCATATCCGCGGATGTGTCCCTTACTCTATATCTGGCTTTTTTATGCTGCCCGCTCCTACCAATGTGACAATAGTCACATACTCTCAATGTATACGTATATACAATATATAGATCGAAACAATTGGTTAACACAAGATATCATCAATATGTTGTTTTTGTGAAAAATATATATATTTTACTATATGGAGGGTTTTACGATGAAGGTGCTGGAGGAACATCAATTATACGACATCGGCGAGCGGGTCATTGGGGCACAAGATCTGGACATGCTGCGGGAGAATGCAAATTTGAATGGAGAATCGTTCAGCGGCAAAATGAGCAAGCTTGGGTCCGAGTATGCCAAATGGTATGCGCGCCTGCGGGTACTTCCGCCTGAACTGACGAACGCGATTGACCACGGATATGTATATGTTCACGATTTGGACCAATATGCGCTCGGAACTACGAATTGTATCTTTATCCCTTTTGGTCGTTTACTGCGAGACGGCTTCAATACAGGCAACGGCTCTGTGCGCACACCGCAAACGATTATGTCCGCTATGGCACTGGTCGCCATTATTTTCCAATCTCAGCAAAACAGCCAATTCGGAGGTGTCTCCGCCAACAAAATAGATTGGGACCTTGCCCCATACGTTGCCCGGTCCTTCCGCAAACATCTGCGCAAAGGACTTCGGTTGTTCGAGGAAGAGATAGAATCCCATCTGTCTGACGATGAACTACATATGGCCAATCCCCATTTGCAAGAAGTCTGCCCTCGTTCATACGCATTCGCACGCGAAGAAACGGAAACGGAAACCCGGCAGGCTGCTGAATCGCTCATTCATAACCTGAACACCATGAGCAGTCGGGCAGGTGGACAGATTCCATTCACTTCACTGAATTACGGAATGTGCACGTCTGCTGAAGGACGGCTTGTTACTCAATCGCTGCTGGAGGCCACTATTCGCGGCTTGGGCAGCGGGGAAACTCCTATTTTTCCGCAGCATATTTTCCAATGCAAAGAGGGAATCAACCAGGCAGAAGGCGACATCAATTATGATTTGTTCTTACGGGCGGTAGAATGCTCTAGCAGACGGATGTATCCCAATTTTGTGAATGTGGATGCTACCTTCAACTTGCCTTTTTACCGTGCTGATGACCCGGATACCATTATAGCGACAATGGGTTGCCGTACCCGCACCATTTCTGACCGTTTCGGTAGAAACCGGCAGAGTGGCAAGGGAAATCTCTCCTTCAATACCATTAATCTGGTGCGGCTTGGCATTGAGTATGGTATTTGCACAGGCAAACGCCTGACACCTGACCGTGATCGCTTTGATGCGAGACTGGAAGAAGTTATGCGCATTGCGGTGGATGGCCTAATCCATCGCTATCAAATCCAGACCAGCCAACCGGCCAAAGCCTCGGACTTTATGATGCGCGAAGGGGTATGGGAAGGTGGAGAACAACTGGCGCCAGATGATAAGGTGGGAAGCGTACTAAAGCACGGTACGCTTTCGATCGGGTTCATCGGGCTGGCTGAGTGCATGAAGGCACTATACGGGAAACACCACGGGGAGGATGATTTCGTATACCGCGAGGCACAGCGAATCATCACTTCCATGCGCGTGTATTGCGATCGAATGAGTGAATATCACAATTTAAATATTACATTGTTCGCTACGCCTGCCGAAGGTCTGTCGGGCAAGTTCACATTGCTGGATCAACGTGATTTCGGAATTATTCCTGAGGTAAATGATCGAGAATATTACACGAATTCTTTTCATATTCCCGTGTATTATACGCTCCCGGCTGCTCGTAAAATCAGCTTGGAAGCTCCGTTCCATAACCTCTGCAACGCTGGTGCGATTTCATACATCGAACTGGACGGCAATGCGCGGAATAACCCGGATGCGTTTCTTAAAATTGTTCAGTACGCGCTGCATCAGAACATCGGCTATTTCTCTATCAACCACCCGGTGGATCGTTGTACGGAATGTGGTTATGAAGGGATTATCGGGACAAGCTGCCCCCAATGTGGCACAGATGAGGAGCATACACACTTTCAGCGCTTACGTCGGGTAACCGGATATCTGACAGGAGATTATACCGTTCGCTTTAATGCTGCAAAACAGGCAGAAGTTCGAGACCGGGTGAAACATAAGTGAATTTGTGTGGCTACATTCCGGAATCTCTGAACGAAGGATACGGCCTGCGCACTGTCGTGTTTATTAGCGGTTGCCGTCATGCCTGTCCCGGATGCTTTAATCCAGCGTCGTGGAGCTTCCGTGCAGGTGAGCCATTTACACCCCAACGACAACAGGAAGTCATTCGTGACATCATGGATAATCCGTTGTTGGACGGACTGACTCTCTGCGGGGGAGATCCGTTTTTCTCAGCAGCAGAATGCTCGCAATTTGTGCGTGACTTCCGCGAGGCCTGTCCCGACAGAACCGTGTGGGCTTATACTGGCTTTGTCTATGAAGATTTACTCACAGATCAGGAGCGACAGGAGCTAGCGCTTTTGTGCGATGTGATTGTGGATGGTCGTTTTGTAGAACAGCAAAAAGACCTGACCCTTCCCTTCCGGGGCAGTCGCAACCAGCGTCTGGTAGATGTAAAAGCCAGTATTCAGGCAGGCTATACCGTTTCATTGGCTTAACGCGAAGTTTACCCGGCAAGATGCTATATATCTAAGACAAGTCCCCATCATGGGTAAGGCTTGTCTTTTTTTCATATAGCTAACTGTTTCCATTGGAGTTTCTATTGCGCATCCTGTAAGTTTCACTTATGATGGTGAACAAGTATACGAGTGCATAATTATTCGTCATACCTTAACCGCATAGCTTGGAGATAGGTGTCTGTTCTATTCAGATCAGGCTTAAAAGGGAAGCCGGTGCAAATCCGGCACGGTCCCGCCACTGTAAACGGGGAACTTTCAGCTGTTCATATATCCACTGGTCCACAGACCGGGAAGGAATGCTGAGAGTCATGATCCGTAAGTCAGGAGACCTGCCTATTTTAACAACATCGCAAGTACCTACGGAAGATAGGGAGGTGTTAAGAGCAGTCGCCGTATTTTTGATTTTTTAATCACGGAGGCATTCTTTCCCCTACTTATTTTTAACTCTGGGGGAAGAATGCCTTTTTTGGTACGTAAAAATAAAACAGCTACCCACTAGGAGGAAAAGTACATGTCCATTATTGAATGGCCTGAATTGTCCGGCTTGATTAGCAGTAATCTGGGATATCCGCGTATCGGCGAAAACCGGGAATGGAAGAAAGCACTGGAACGCTTCTGGAACGGCAGCATTAACGAAAGCGAACTGCAGACGGAGATGAAAAGATTACGGTTGGAGCATCTGAGCAAGCAGCGTGACAAGGGGATTGATCGCATTCCTGTCGGAGACTTCTCCTATTACGATCACATGCTGGATACATCTGTAATGTTCGGTCTGGTACCCGAACGGTTCAACCATCGTCCCGCAGGTCCGGTTCCTCTGTCCGTGTATTTTGGGATCGCTCGTGGACAGAAGGGAGCAACCGCCAGTGAAATGACCAAATGGATGAATACCAATTATCACTACATCGTTCCTGAATTGGCAAACGCAGTCCCGGTGTTCACTGAAAATAAACCCTTACAGGCTTATCGTGAAGCAAAACAAGAACTAGGCATTGATGGGAAACCGGTCCTCATCGGCCCCTATTCATTCGTTACCTTATCCAAAGGCTATGATCGTAAGGATTTGGCCACCATCGTACGAAGCTTCCTGCCACTGTACACCCGTATCCTGTCTGAACTAGCGGCAGAAGGCGTTCAGTGGGTCCAAATCGATGAACCTGTCCTAACCACCTCATTCCCGGCAGAGGATTTGGACATTATTCAGGAAGTCTATGAAGCTTTGACTCAAGCTGCGCCCTCCTTGAATATAATGCTGCAAACCTACTTTGGCAGCCTGGACCATTATGAGCGTCTGTCCGCACTTCCGGTACAGGGGCTGGGTCTTGATTTTGTGTATGATGATGGCGAAAATCTTCAGCATATATTGCAGCATGGCTTCCCTAAAGGAAAAACGCTGGGCGCTGGGGTTATTGACGGGCGCAATATATGGCGAAGCGACCTGAACGCTGTGGCTGCCCTGCTGGGTCAGTTAGCAGAACAAACCACTGCCGCACAGATTATCGTACAGCCATCATGCAGTCTGCTGCATGTGCCAGTCAGCCTGGAGGCAGAGCACAAGCTGGACAAGGAGCTGGTGCAAGCGCTGGCCTTTGCCGATGAAAAGCTGGAGGAAATCGCCGTCCTGACGGCTGCACTTGGCAAACACGATCCTTCCGCACTCGCCAAGCTTGAGCAAAGTGCGGATGCGGTAGCCCGTTTCAACAGTTCAGCGGCACGCGTACAGACAGCTGCCGATCTGGCCGACCTGTTGGCAAAAGAGCCTCTGTCACGCAGCGTTCCTTTCGCCGAGCGTCGTGAGATTCAGCAAAATAAGCTGAAGTTGCCTCCACTGCCTACGACGACCATTGGTAGCTTCCCGCAAACCGCCGAGATCCGCAAGGCCCGCCTGCACTATCGCAAAGGAGAATGGTCAGCCGAGCAATACCGGGCGTTCATCCAACAGCAAATTAAGGAATGGATTGATATTCAAGAGGACATTGGCATTGACGTGCTTGTTCATGGAGAATTTGAGCGGACCGATATGGTTGAATTTTTTGGCGAAAAGCTGAACGGCTTTGCTTTTACGCAAAACGGATGGGTGCAGTCCTACGGCTCCCGCTGTGTTAAACCGCCGATTATATACGGAGACGTCTCCTTCAATCAGCCCATGACCGTGGAAGAAACGGCATTCGCCCAATCGTTAACCTCCAAGCCTGTTAAGGGAATGCTTACAGGCCCTGTGACCATTTTGAACTGGTCTTTTGAACGTAACGATATTCCTCGTAGTCAAGTTGCTTTACAGTTGGCTCTGGCATTACGGGCAGAGGTAGAGGCACTGGAACAAGCGGGCATCGGCATGATTCAGGTCGATGAGCCTGCAATTCGTGAAGGGCTTCCACTGAAAAAAGAACAACAGCAAGCCTATCTGGACTGGGCGGTTCAAGCCTTCCTTGTGACCACGGCCACCGTTGAGCCTGCGACCCAAATCCATACGCACATGTGCTATTCCGAATTTCAGCATATGATTCAGTCCATCTCCGATATGGATGCCGACGTTATATCTATTGAAACTTCGCGAAGTCACGGAGAACTGATTGTCAGCTTTGAAGATCAGGTATACGACAAGGGCATCGGTCTGGGCGTGTACGATATCCACAGTCCGCGCATCCCCGATGTATCTGAAATGCTAAGCATGATCCAGCGTGCCCTGCGCGTATTGCCATCAGATTTGTTCTGGGTTAATCCGGACTGTGGTCTGAAAACCCGCACCAAGGAGGAATCTGTCGCCGCCTTGCGACTAATGGTACAAGCGGCTCAAGCAGCCCGGGCTGCATTGGCTGTATCCAACTAATTTTTTTATCGTATCAAATCGCGCCATCATTTTCACCATATCCTATTCCCCTTCCCGGCCCTTTTTGGTAAAAGCCGGGAAGGGGGATTTATTCTAGGTCATATAATGTATAAACGCCTTGAATATGCTCCATTTTCATCTGCTTCATATGTACGCCTAAGCCATGTTCTTGATCCCAGGAGCAACTAAAATTCAAATACAGTTCATCCTTTGCCGATGAGTCGGAAATCAGTATAGACACAAGCTGTATTCGATCCAGCAATTGTTCCGGCCGCTCCACATAAGGCGCATATTCATCTGGGTCCTCTCCCCATATACTGTAAGCATTCCGGTACTTTTCCACTATGCCAGCATAATGATGGTGTATGGACTCCAACACTTGAGGATGAATAGCTGACGAATATTCCATATACTGCTCCCATGTGTTTTTTTGCAACTGTGTAGGTTCTTCTATAGTCTGTGCCTGTTCTTCGGAGTCAGCCCCCACGATAAATTCGACTTCTACTTCCGAGGGCTGCCCGCAAAAATTAAGATGTACTACACCACGCAGAACAATCTCCTCAGATACATCCCAAGACTCATCATCCTGTTCCAGTTCCATATACCAATTTTTCCAATCCACCCTTTACCCACCTCTTCATAAAAAGTAATATTTAACCCTATTGAATACTTTACAATCTATCATTTTAATGAATGAAATTAAAGTAGCATTCTATTTGTGCTTCCAGCCATATTTCGAGTAATTTCCAAATAAAAATACTTTTTTCTACAACATTCGCTATTCAATAAAGCCTTCAAGAAAGAAAATCTGCCCATTTCGGCACAAATATTTTATTATTAAAAATTTAGTACCTTGCATTAATCAGTACATGATGTTAAATTATACCTGACTACTGTTCTATAATTAGTACCCGTGACAAATTATGCACAAACACACGTTTCTTCCCCTTATTCCGAACGACACCTATGAATTATTGATAACATCCAGGAAGGGAGCACCGCTCGTGAATGTGAACATCCAATTCAAAAAAGGGGTACTGGAACTGTGCGTTCTAGTTCTAATTGGACGCAAAGACCGTTATGGCTACGAGTTGGCTCAAGCCGTCTCCCGTCATATTGAAGTAGCTGAGGGAGCCCTATATCCACTACTTCGCCGTCTGGTATCAGAAGGATACTGCACAACGTATTTACAGGAATCGACCGAGGGACCTCCCCGCAAATATTATCGGCTGACTGATACTGGAAGCCATTATACAAGAATACTTACGCGGGAATGGAATGATTTTGTCCATCATGTCGCAAGCCTACTGGAGGAAGGGAATTCCGATGAATAGAAAACAGTTTCTTACAGAGGTAGAGCAGCTTCTTTCTCCTCTCCCTGCAGAGGTACGCAATGAGCTGCTTAGTGATTTGAGCCAGCATTTTGACTACGGGTTGGTTAATGGCAAAAGCGAAAGTGAGATTGCCAATGAACTGGGTAACCCGGAGGATATTGCCCGAGAAGCGTTGGATGATCCCAATGCAGCCTGGAACGCTTCTCCTCCGCTTCGTCAGGGAAGCTTCGCACGCAATCTTTTTACTTTCTTAGGGCTACTGTTTCTCAATTTGCTAATCTCCATCCCGATTATGGCTACCCTATGGGCAGTATGGGCTTCATTGACCGTGCTATCGGTCAGCTTCATTGCAGCCCCCCTTCTCGCCGTTACTGATTATGCACTAAACAGCACCTTTTACCCGGCCAAATTCTTTTTCTCTATCACGTTGACGGGTATAGGTCTATTGCTGCTGCCTGGAGTACGTTATCTCCTACTCCTTATGGTCAAGGGCACAGTACGATACTGGAAATGGAATCAGACTACCCTGAGGGGAGCTTACTAACAACATGAATAAAAAGTGGTTTATTGCAGCAGGTCTGTGCATTGTCATCGGCGCAGCCGGAATGGTGGCCTACGGTGCCCCATGGAGTCAACAAGTCATGAAGGAAACAACTGCGATTAACAAAAAATGGACGTTCACACGTGGTCAGTTACAGAAGCTGAAAGTGGACAGTTCTGATGATGTCTCTATTTTGTTTACTCCCGGCTCTGGCGACCAAGGTACGATACGCATTAGTGGAGAAGTTCAGACAAAAGTAGCCGACCAGATTCATAATGCCCAAATTGAGAACGGTAAGCTTACGATTCAATCGGAGCCGGCCCCTTCCTTGTCATTCCTTTCGATCACCCCTGATGTGGATCAAACGATTACCATAGAGATGCCCTCCGGCGAAACACTAACTGACCTACAGATAGATGCACATTCAGGGAATGTAAAACTTCAAGATGCCTCCGTGCAGAATACTTCCATCACCGCTACTTCAGGCACTGCCGAGATTACAAACCTCCAAAGTACCCACCTGATCGCAAATTTAACATCCGGCAATTTTACAGCCAGTCAGCTTGCAGCAGATATGGAGTTGAAGCTTACTTCTGGCGATGTTACCATCCGCGATTATAGCGGTAATGGCCTTATTTCCCTAACCTCAGGGGAGACAAATATTACGCAACGTGCCGTAGCCAACTTGGAAGTGAATGCTGATTCTGGTGACGTGAAGATTAAACAAGCTCCCGATTTTAAAGGTGTTTATAATGTCCACTCTGACTCTGGGAGTATAGATACTCCCGAATCTGTTCCCGGTAGTGTGAACGTGATAAAGGCAGAAACCACCTCAGGGGATATTAATATTTCCAAATAGGAGACCTCTAGATGAATACCTCATCAGAGGCGAAGTTTGGTTCAATGAGTTTAACCTTGTATAATGTAACCATGTGCTCACATGCACAACCACGTTATGGAGTGAAAAGGAGGAGACTGGATGGAACTTAAGAATAAAACAGCCATTATTACAGGAGCCAGCAAAGGAATCGGTAAAGCAATTGCCGAAACTTTAGCTAAGGAAGGCGTTAACCTGGGATTAATCTCACGAACATTGACTGACCTGCAAAAGCTGCAGGATTCGCTGGGGAGTACATACGGTGTGAAAGTGGTGAGTGCTGTTGCAGATATATCGGATCGCGCACAGGCCGCTGCCGCTGTAGCTTCACTGGAACACGAGTTGGGCGCTGTCGATATTTTGATCAACAATGCAGGCATTGCTACCTTTGGCACAGTCGCAGATATGGACCCCGAAGAGTGGGAACGTATTATTCGCGTAAACCTGATGGGAACCTACTATGTCACACATGCTGCTCTTCCAAGCATGCTGGCACAAAAAAGCGGAAACATTATTAATATTTCCTCGACGGCAGGAGAACGAGGTTTTGCAACAGGCTCGGCATATTGCGCATCCAAATTTGCTTTGATGGGCTTCACGGAAGCACTGATGCAGGAAGTTCGCAAATCTAACATTCGCGTTACCGCGCTGACTCCAAGCACTGTCAATACAGAACTGGCGGCAAATGCAGGATTGCCTATTGGTGATGAAGATCGCATGCTTCAACCGCAAGATTTGGCCGATCTGACATTAGCCGCATTGAAACTGCCTCCACGGGTTCAATTAAAAGTAGCCGGTATTTGGACAACCAACCCACAGTAATTCGACACGACATCTTAGATTCATTGGCTGTACAATGCTCCGGCAGACGTAATTGTTCGTCATGCCGGAGCTTTTTTTTCAGCAGAGCTATACCAAAACAAACTGTAATATAAGCGCTTTGTACTTCCAGCATATATACATACAATTCCTACAACTATAAGCGCATTTCAGGAAAGGGGAAAAATGATGAAGAACACAGGAATGACACGGCCATTAGACCATTTGGGCCGCATTGTGCTGCCCAAGGAGCTGCGCAATTCTATGAATATTAATATTGGAGATGCCCTCGATTTTTTTATTACCCCAGAGGGACTGATGATTCGCAAGTATACGGGGGTTTCTTGCTATTTTTGTGGTGCCGTAGATCATTTGAGCTATTTTAGGGATCATCTGATATGTAAAAGTTGTATTGAAAATCTGAAGAGCGATAATCCTTCCAGTCATTTGAGTGAATCCCGTCCTGTCCAGCCCAAGAAAAGAAGGAGTTACAGAAATCAGAATGATCTCCTGAATAAACTAAAACAACTCATGCAGGAGCATCCTAATGTATCTCAAAAAGAATTAGCCGAAATGCTCGAACTATCCCAGGGACGCGTGTCACAGCTTAAAAAGCTACTCCTTTAGATAATCCTGCCGATCCGTCTGTTATTATCAACAAAAAAAGAGCCTGACGGCTCTCGGATCATCATCGTTACGCAATGTCAGAATGCTCCATAACCGGGACTCGATAGGCCAGCAAGGACTCGTCTATTACGGCAGAAATAAACGTTGCTTCTATTTCAGGCACCAATCTAAGCGCATAATTCCATGCGTTTTCTTCAATTTGCAGCGCAAGTCGTTGCCGGGTCCCTATCCCGCTCTCTTGCTCCAAAGCATCGGAGAGGTCCACTAATTCCGTATCGGCGGCGTGCCCGATCTCATGTGCAAGCACAACCGTAAAATACTCCTCAACTCGATCAACGCTGCCGAACATTTGTAAACACTGTGTTTCAATAACGTCCGTATACATGGTAATAGCGTGAGCATTCATGGCATATTTGCCCCCAATCAGCCTTCCACCAGGAAAACGTTTCTCCAGCTTAACTGTCACACCTATAGCAGCCCGTTCCAAAAGCTCAGCGACAACGCGCTCTGCCTGATATCTTTCCAACTTAGCTTCGCTCCTCAAACCAGGATATATAAAGTTATATTTACTTTAAACTTATGAAATCATGGATGTGTTCATACCATACACAGTACGATATTATACCTTTTTACAAAGGAGAATACCATGTCAGAAGATTATTATATAGGCTGGGGAACGCTTGCCCTGATTAATGCCGGCTTGGCACAGTCCAAAAATCGGAGCGGGCTAAACTGGTTTCTGCTCTCCCTATTAATAGGGCCACTGGCTACCCTTTTTATCGTTGCATGGGATAAGCTGGAATCCTAATCCAGCCATTAGGTCATTCCCATCATTATCCGGAATGAAAAGGGCAACCTTGGCGCTTCTGCTGAAGCACTGCATCTGATACTGTATTAGCCTGTCTCGACATATACGGCTTCTCTTGAACTCCGAAATTCGGCTTCACAAGCCGATTATCGTAGGAACTATGAAAAATATGCGTTGTCGCCGGGGATAGCGGGGGGATCAGCCATGTCCAATTGCCTGTCAGTGCGCGCCCAGCCTTGGCCTCCCGTTCCTCAAACAGCTTGAATTGTGCCGCTGCGGTATGGTGGTCGACAATGCTGACTCCCGCTTTTTTAAAAGAATGCAGCACAGCAATATTCAATTCCACCAGCGCCCGATCACGCCAAAGCGTTGTTTCACTCGTCGTATCCAGCCCCATCAGCTTAGCCACCTGTGGCAACATATTATAGCGGAAGGTATCCGCAAAATTACGGGCGCCGATTTCTGTTCCCATATACCAGCCGTTAAAGGGAGCCGCCGTATAGATGATACCGCCAATTTCCAGCGTCATGTCCGAAATCATAGGCACGGCATACCAACGTAATCCCAAGGAAGCGAAACCCGAAAGTTCTGGATGCTCAATGGCTACCTCCATCACCAAATGCTCAGGAATATCAAATAGCTCGGGAGGCCGCCCGCCTGCTTCCACAACCAGTGGCAAAATATCAAAAGGAGTCATCGCTCCTTGCCAGCCCATATCTTTACAAACATTGGTAAAATCCACCGAGATCGGGTCCCCGATGATCCCTTGATCGGTTTCATATCCAGCGTAACGAATGAGTTGATGGTTCCAGATGCGGATATTCGGCTGCCCCGGCTTGGAGGCGCGAAATACAGTAAGCGTTGGCTTAATTTTACCGCCATTCGTTCCTATGCGCATATGCTCCAGGAGCTCGCTGACCACCTCCGCCGCATCTGACGCGGCCCGCGCATCTCTGACCAAAAGCTTGTCCCAAAATAAGCGCCCGATGCAACGATTGCTATTGCGCCAAGCCATGAGTGCTCCGTGCTCCAGCTCTTCGTACGTATGATCATACGTTCCAGTTGTCTCTATGTCGTGACGAATATGAAGAAGCCGGGCTTCCGCTTCATCGCGGCTTCGGCCCAGCTCCTCATAACATGTATATATAAACTGCTCCGCTTCATGCAAAAGCTGTTGTTTCACTTCCATAACACACACCCCATCCCGGCAGCTCTATGACTCAAGAGCCTGTGGTCTTCCACGCCTTCACGTTATTATACTCCAGCGGCAGAGTGGAACCAACGGGATGTGTACCTTGTTCACCTGATCTCCATATACGTGGAAATATATCCCAATATCTTATCCCAAATACGCACTCAGCATCCAGATATGTTTATCCATTGCTTCTCTCAAGCCGTTAAGAAGATCCTCTGTCGCTTTATCCTGTGCTGCTTCCGCTGCTTCCATCCCATTAGCCAGTTCAACAGTGATGGTTTTAAAATCAGCAACAACGGACTTCACCATATCGTCAGCTGTCTGCTCACCTGCGGACTCCTGAATAGCTGAAAGTTGCAAATGCTCCTTCAAGGTCGCAGCCGGACGGCCACCAATAGCCAACAAACGTTCAGCAATCGTATCTAGATTAGCTGTTGCTTCATTGTAAAGTTCTTCAAATTTAGCATGCAGTGTGAAGAATTTAGGTCCTTTCACATACCAGTGAAAATAATGCAGTTTCGTGTACAATACAGACCAGGTAGCTACCTGACGATTCAATGCCTTGTGCAATTCTTGAATGGCCTCTTGTGTAGGTGCGTTCGTATGATTTAATGTACTCATGTTAAAATCCCCTCTCGTTTTCATTCAAAATATAGTTGGTGTAAAGCTTGGATACTCGTTAACAGTAGTGTCTGATTTTCTTCAAAATCCCATGCGTGAATCCAATAAATATTTATTTATTAATTTAGACTTAATCTAAATCCTGTTTTAATTATAACACTGTGTCGATGTTTTTCAAGTCTTTATTCGGTTTTAATCATGAAGATTACGTGAATTGATTGTAAATCAAACTCTATAGGCAATAGGATATCCAGAACCAAGACTTATTTATCTTTATACATAGGTTACATCAATAGGAGTAAAGAAGATGTTAATTTTGTCTGCTAAAGTATCTGTATTGTAGACAAAGTCCAAAGTCCATAACCTACTACCTCATACCTAGCCACGACAAAAAAGAGCCGGCCCGTAAGAGGGTCGGCTCTTTTATTATTCTTGCATCTCTGAAGGTTCCACGATTAAGGATACAACCTTGCCAGCATTTACATCAATCAGACCATGATCGGTAATTTTCAGGGCCGGGCTGACCGGCAAAGAATGCGTACTCAGCGACATGATTGGATTGTAATGGCGGTAGCCCAGCGACAACAAGGCTGAACGCAGCTCCTTCACATGCGCTGCAACCATTTCCAGCGGTCCTTCTGTTAAAATCCCGCCTACGGTTAACGGCAAATGGGACAGCACCTTGCCATTTTCAACTACGCAAAAGCCACCTTGGCTGGATAAAACCGTATTCGCAGCCAATATCATATCTTGCTTGTTATGCCCTACGACCAGCAAGTTATGGTTATCGTGCGAATAGGTGGTTGCCACTGCCCCACGTTTAATCGTATCTCCCCCGATCAAACCATAAGCACGGTTGCCATTCTTTCCATATCGCTCAAACGTAGCGATGAGTCCATGTTCACCATGTTCCCATACCAGTTCACCCTGCTCCACATTTGCAGGGGCAATCCGTTCGCTCGTAAAAGTTGAGCCATCCTTGACCATCATAACACGGCATTGATGTGTGCCATCAGCTACATCCATCTTTACCGTAAAATCCTGCTCCGTGAGCGGATTGAGCTTCACACTTTGATAAAAATGGGCGGGGAAGCGGCTTTTTATCGGTGCTTGATGGTATTCCTCGAATTTATCAAAAACCTTGTGTCCGTCCTTATAGACTTGCTCCACATCAAACTGACCAAGATTGGACAGCAGTACAAAGTCAGCTATTTTTCCCGGTGCAATTGTTCCGCGGTCATGCATACGCATCCGTGCAGCAGGAGTAAACGTAGCTGCATAAATGGCATCCTCAGGCTTCATGCCCATTCCAATAGCTTTACTTACGATATGGTTCAGATGCCCTCGCTCTACGAAAGAGTCTGGCATCACATCATCCGTTACGAAGCAAAAATGCTGTGCCACATCTTCCTGAATAAGATAGTCCATCACTTCAGGGGTCATCGATTTTTCCTGGATTTCAATAAACATCCCGGCAGCCATCCGCGCCTTCATACCTTCAATACTTTGGTGAGTATGGTCCGAGCCTATCCCCGCATAGATCAACTGATGCAGGTCCAAATCAAGCAGCTGCGGCGTATGGCCTTCAATGATCAGCTCCGGGTAATGCTCACGAACATGGCGTAAGATGCGGTTCGTCTTGCTTTCCGGATCACGAATGACATCCACATAGTTCATAATTTCACCCAGGCAGATCATTTCACCGGTTTGCAGCAGGGCATCTATCTCGGGAATACCGATCTCGCCTCCTGAGGTTTCGAGCGGCGTTGCCGGGACAGAGCTTGGAATACCGTAGAACATATCAGCCACGCAATCTTTGCTGGCTTCCATCATTTCCTGAATGCCTTCCAATCCGAAAACATTCGCCATTTCGTGCGGTTCCGGTACAATCGTCGTTACCCCATTGCGAATCAGCCCATAGGAAAAGGTTGCCGGTGTCACCATTGTGCTTTCGATATGCAGATGGATGTCAATCAGGCCGGGAATCATATATTTCCCATGCCCCTCTACAATCTCAGCCACCTCAAAAGACTCCAGACCACGCTGACCGATATACATAAACTTACCGTCAAGTATAGCTACATTACCTTCTTCAAACGTCTTATAGTAACTGTTATACACCTTAACTTGTAAAATCATTTTGTCTGCACGCATGATGTATCTCCTTCATCGAACCCGCTGATTATTGGACCAGCACCATTTTATCTGCCGGAAAATGCAGGGTAACCCGTTGACCGCTCAGGTAAGGCGTATCCATTTCCTGATTAGCCGTAAAGTTGCCTTTCGCCGTTTCTACCACATACTGATAGCTACGCCCCAGGTAAGTACTTACCTTAATAATACCGGGAAGCTCATTTTCCCCTGTCTCGTTGCCTTCTGTTCGAATGACCAAATCATCCGGGCGAATAGCGCCCTGACGAGCACCCGGCTGGGCAGTACCCTGATTACGCGCTACACCGAACGAAAGATCGCCTGTATTTAGTCGAATACGATCCCCTTCTTCAGTACGCTCGTCAAAACTCAGAAAATTATTAAACCCAATAAAACGGGCGACAAATTCGGTCGTCGGATATTTAAAAATGGTCGATGGAGCATCTAATTGTTCGATGTTCCCCTTATTCATAATCGCAACCTGGTCAGAAATCGAAAAACATTCCTCCTGATCATGCGATACATATACGGTAGTGATGCCCAGTTCCTGTTGAATACGGCGAATTTCCACACGCATATTTACACGCAGGTTAGCATCCAAATTACTCAGAGGTTCATCAAACAACAACAGGTCGGGTTCAATCACAAGCGCTCGCGCAATCGCAACACGTTGACGCTGTCCGCCTGACAATTCACCGGGGAAACGTTTTTCAAATCCCCCCAGGCTAACCGTATCCAGCATGGTCATAACGCGGCGCTTTACATCATCTTCCTTTACCTTGCGTAACCGCAGACCAAAGGCAACATTATCAAAAACGGACAAATGCGGGAAGAGTGCATAACTTTGGAATACAAAGCCGAAGTTCCGTTTATTTACCGGAACCCGAGTATAATCCTTATCGCCAAACAAAAATGTTCCTTGTTTAGCTTCGAGAAATCCTGCAATGAGACGAAGTGTGGTCGTTTTGCCACAACCACTCGGTCCGAGCAGCGAGAGCAATTGCCCCCGTTCGAGCTGCAAATCGAAATCCTGCAAGATCAGTTGGTTGTCATAAGCGACCGAT
>NZ_WUDQ01000550.1:0-2474 GCF_009827695.1 Paenibacillus sp. OT2-17
ATTGGTTAATTAATTTAAGATATAACGATTGTATATATTCAGTCAAGTGAAAAATCACTCTGTAACCTTTTGGTATCTCCATACTCTAACCTCTGTACAGAACTTCGGCTGCAAATGCTGAAAAATCATCTTCAAATGCATCAAAACGTGAAGCTGAACGCAGCGAAGCCTCTCCCTGTTCGGCAGCTTCCAACGCCAGCATACTGGAAAGCGGATAAATACGTGGTTTTCGGATTCCATTCGCCTGTAGTTGTTCCTGTACATGCCGGGTAACAGAATGCAGTTCTTCTTCAGAAGAAGCCAGATCTGATGCATTAACTATAAAAAACGTCTGATCCAGCGCCAAGGTCTCTTTAACTCGACCTAGTTGGTTCAGGAACTGGCGATCACCTTGCGTAAACGCATGGTTATAATAGGTGACAAATACAAGAGCGTCCGCATGCTTCATATAGTTGAAAGTCACGCCTGTGTGTCGTGCATTCACAGAATCCGCTCCTGGCGTATCCACTAGCACGATGCCCTGACGGGTCAGAGCGCAATCATAATAAAGGTCGATATGCTCCACAAAGCATGATTTGTGCTCAGACGCAACAAAATCCCGATACTGCTCTAAATCCACCTGTAGCTGTTGTCCCAGCAAGCTTTCAGCTTCTTCCCATCCGGCTGCGGCAGCCTTCAAAAAACTATAATGAGGCCTACCCGCAGGATGGATGCCTTCCGGAGATAAAGCATGAACGGCTTCTTGCCAGCCCGCTGCCGCGGGTTCCCCCAATCCTAATAACCGAAATGAGTATTTAAGATCTTCCCGCAACGCGTCCACTGGTTTCATATGGACGTCAGCCGTGGCATGGCGCTCAGCACTTGCAGGCGCCATTATGCGGTTAATCGCCGCTGTCGTTGGATGCGGCGATACGGGCAACACAGCTTCACCCAGCAAAGCGTTGGCGAAGCTGGATTTCCCAGCGCTGAACGCTCCAAACAGCGCCAGCGTAAACTGCCCTCCCTCCAGCGCAGCGGCACGGGCATGTAAATCCCGTACCGCCGCTTGCATGGCAGGGTACGGGCTTACCAGGGCAGCGGCAGCCTTCAATCGGGCCGCTGCTGCATCCAGCCGCGTGCGGCGGCCTCCGGCGGCAGGCTGTGCTGACGCCGTTCCTGCTAGCGGCTGCGCCGATGCGTTGCGCGGGCCAGCGATGTCAGAACGCGCAACGCCCGTTGGTGCCGCAGCTTGCGGGGCAGCAACGGCGGTATCGGACGCCGGTGCAGGCGCGATCGCACGGGGCAAGCCGCCTGGCGCGGACGCCTGCGGCAGCAAGCTGCGCAGCAGGCTGGCGTGCGAAGCCGAGGCCTGCACGCGGGTGCTGTAGCGGCTCGCCGCGTCCGCCTGCGCCAGCAGCGCAGTGCGTGCATCCGCGAGAGCCGCGCGGCGGGCTTCGGCTCGCACTGCAAGCTGGGCCAGCAGGCGGTCTAGCAGCGTTAGCGCCTTACGGCGGCAATCGGCGGTCACAACTGCGCGTAGATCCTTGCAATAGTTCAACGTATACTCCGGCGACAAGGCATTTTCCTTCACCGTTTGCTCTACCAGTTGCCGGTCCGTCACAGGGCGGATATCATCCAGCTCCTGCTCCATCGCAGCGGACCACAAACCCTGACCGTCACCCCAAGACCTCAGTAGCTCCCGTATATGAGGAAGCAATTGTCCCTCCACCTGATCAGTCAGCATTCCTGTCAGCCGTTCCAAACGGCTTTCCTTTTCTCGCTCAGTCTTTCCTCCTGCAAACCATATTCCTGTTTTGAAGCCCGGCTTGCGGCTCTCTAAGTATTCGCCTGCGGCTTCACGTAGCTCCGCTGGCGTCAAATGTGCGTGTTCCAGTAAATGATCCAGCTCTTGACGCAGTCGTTTACGCTCCTGCTCCGGAAGCACCTTCCAGTGCTCATCTTCTTGCTGCAAGGTTTTCTGCTCTATATCCAGGCGCAAAATGGCTTCTTCTCCACCTGCTTCTTTTAACAGTGTGTTCAGTTCCTCTTCTTCAGCTGCCTGCACAGTCTCCACGTGTTGCTCTACCAAATGATGCATAGAGGACACTAAACTGTATGCCAAAAGCTCTGTTTTTCGCTCCAGCAATTTCGGAATCAGGTACGTCAACTGTTTCCACTGGTTCCATGGATGATTCTGCTCCTTCAAGGAAGTAAAGAGGATATCCGTATAATGAACCTGCCAGGCATGAAAGCTGGTCTCCACCTCATTACGATAACGTGTAAATGAAAGCTCTCGCTCCCGGTGTTTATCGATTTGATTGATGATCAAATATAATGGCTTGCCCCAATCCGACAAACTTTTGGCAAAGGACAAATTATTTTCAGATTGGACATGATTGTAATCCATCACATAAAAAACAATATCTGCCCAATGTAAAGCAGAATGTGTCGCCAGCGCATGTCCGTGGTCTGTGGAATCTACGCCTGGTGTATCC
>NZ_WUDQ01000551.1:0-2474 GCF_009827695.1 Paenibacillus sp. OT2-17
ACCGCGATACAATCGTCCCTGATCCGTTCAGGGGCGTTTTTCTGTTTTTTTATGGCCTGTGCCAGGAACCAGTGACACCATAATTAGGAGGCTACTTATATGAAAGCTAGTGAAATCCGCTCCAAATGGCTGGAGTTTTTTGAAAGCAAGGGACATGTGATTGAACCAAGCGCGCCGCTTGTTCCACATAAAGATCCTTCCCTGCTGTGGATTAATGCGGGTATGGCACCGCTTAAGCCTTATTTTGACGGACGTGTGAAGCCAGAAAATCCACGTATTGCCAATTCGCAAAAATGTATCCGGACGAACGACATTGAGAATGTCGGTAAAACGCGCCGCCATCACACCTTTTTCGAAATGCTCGGCAACTTTTCCATTGGTGACTATTTTAAGGAAGAAGTCATTACATGGGCATGGGAGTTTCTGACGGATCCAAAATGGATTGGTTTTGATCCAGAACGTCTGGCTGTAACTGTGTATCCTGAGGATGAGGAAGCGTACAAGCTGTGGAACGAAAAAGTTGGACTTCCTGCCGAGCGTATCATCAAACTGGAAGATAACTTCTGGGATATCGGTGAAGGCCCTTGTGGACCTTGTACGGAAATCTTTTATGATCGTGGCGAAGCCTACGGCAGCGACATGACGGACCCTGAAATGTATCCGGGGGGAGAAAATGAGCGTTATCTGGAAGTGTGGAACCTCGTATTCTCACAATTCAACCATAACAAAGATGGCAGCTATACGCCGCTTCCGAACAAAAATATTGATACAGGGGCTGGATTAGAGCGTTTTGCATCCATTTTGCAAAATGTGGATTCCAACTTTGATACGGATATCTTCCAGCCACTAATCCAAAAAACAGCCGCGATGGCAGGAGTAAAATATAACGAAAATGTGGACAGTGACGTAGCTCTTAAAGTTATTGCTGACCATGTCCGCACCGTAGCTTTTGCAATTGGTGACGGTGTGCTGCCTTCTAATGAAGGACGGGGTTACGTGATTCGCCGTTTGCTGCGCCGGGCTGTGCGCTATGGAAAAATGCTGGGCATGAACCGTCCATTTATGTTTGAGCTGGTGGAAACCGTTGGGGATGTCATGGGTGTGTATTACCCTGAGGTAGTGGACAAGCGTGATTTCATCATTAAAGTGATCAAAACGGAAGAGGAACGCTTCCATGAAACACTGACAGATGGATTGGCAATTTTGTCCGATATCAGTGCTCAGGCGAAGGCCGAAGGTCGCAATGTCATTAGCGGAGCAGATGCTTTCAAACTGTATGATACGTACGGGTTCCCATTCGATCTCACAGAGGATTATGCGGACGAGCAGGGCTTGAAAGTAGACCGTGAGGGCTTTGATGAAGCGATGCAGGAGCAACGAAAACGTGCCCGTGATGCTCATCAGGACAGCGCGAGCATGAAGATTCAGGGCGGAGCTTTGTCCGATCTGGCGGTTAAAAGTGAATTTGTTGGATATAATGACCTCGTAACTGAGTCTAAATTAGTGGCGATTGTATATGAAGATGCACTGGTGGACAGTGTTAGTGAAGGGCAGTCTTGTCAGGTCGTGCTGGATGTGACTCCTTTCTATGCCGAAAGCGGAGGACAAGTCAGTGACCAAGGCTTGCTGCGTGGAGGTACGGTAACCGCGAAGGTCGAAGGGCTGTTTAAGGCGCCACAAGGTCAGCATGTGCATCAGGTTGTTGTAGAAGCCGGTGAGCTGAACGTTGGCGATACGGTGAAAGCAGAAGTAGATCAAGCTTCACGTGGAGAAATTGAGAAAAACCATACGGCTACGCATTTGCTTCACAAAGCGCTTAAAGAAGTGCTGGGTGACCATGTCAATCAAGCGGGTTCTTTGGTAGAGCCTGGGCGTCTGCGTTTTGACTTCTCCCATTTTGGAAGCATTACACCAGAAGAACTGGCGGATATTGAACTGCGTGTAAACCGTGCCATCTGGAACCAACTGGATGTTAGTATTGAACTGAAACCGATTGATGAAGCCAAGGCTCTCGGAGCAATGGCGCTGTTCGGTGAAAAGTATGGAGATATCGTACGGGTCGTTAAGGTAGGCGATTACAGCATTGAACTATGCGGTGGCTGTCATGTCAGCAATACTTCGCAAATTGGCTTGTTCAAGCTTGTCAGCGAGAGCGGCATTGGATCAGGTGTACGTCGTAGCGAAGCGGTGACCGGACGTTTTGGCTTTGAATATATGGAAGGTCAATTAGAGCTGTTGAAGGTGTCAGCTGGGCTTGTAAAATCCAAGCTGTCTGAGGTGCCAAAGCGTATCGAATCTTTGCAGCAACAAATTAAAGACCTCAGTCGTGAAAATGAATCGCTGCAAAGCAAGCTGAGCGTTATTGAGGCGGGCCAGCTGACCGATCAGGTCGTGCAAGTAGGCGGGGTGCAGCTGTTGGCTGCACGCGTGCAGGCTTCCAGCATGGATGCGTTGCGTGCGATTGCTGATGAACT
>NZ_WUDQ01000552.1:0-2474 GCF_009827695.1 Paenibacillus sp. OT2-17
TACGCACGAGATGTTAGGGGCCGGTGCCACTTTAGCTTCAGGTAACATTTCTTTGCACAGAATCATCGCCCTGGCTTGAGCCAGAAGCATATGATGATTTTGCTGATACAATTCCTTTTTCGGATTCTGAGGGTTCGGGTCCAACGTTCCCAAAGCGGAACCGTGCAAAATCATCATGTTTTGTTCGTTAATAGTTAACCAATATTTCACCCGGTCCCCAAAGTGTTCGAACAATGTCTTCGCATACGTTTCAAATGCGTTGATTGTACTACGGTTCGACCATCCGCCTTCTTTTTCCAAAGCTGCCGGAAGATCAAAATGATACATGGTCACGATCGGTTCGATCCCGTATTTTAATAACTCATCAATTAAATGGTTGTAAAACTGTATGCCTTTCGGATTCAATTCCCCTGTTCCCTGCGGATAAATGCGGGTCCAGGCCACCGAGAAGCGATAAGCCTTAAGCCCATTTCCGCCAGTAAGGCAATGTCTTCCTTATAGTGATGGTAATGATCGCTTGCCACCTTATAATCAGTGATCTCTTCCCGGGGCGGACGGGTGTCAATAACAGACGGCCCTTTTCCGTCCTCGTTCCATGCTCCTTCAAACTGATAGGACGAGGTCGATCCACCCCATAGAAAATTGGAATCAAACGCTTTCAATTTATGATATTTCATTTAACACCTCCAATGAAAAAGTGTTGATCTATATGTACAGACGATTATAGATTTAAGGCTTCGGCAAGTACTTTTTCACCATTCATCATGCCATAATCCATTCTGTCGATTACGCTTACCTTGATGCCTTTAGGCTCGTATTTGGTTTTAAAATCGTCTTCCAAGTAGCCAACCTGCGGTCCTATCAGCAATACGTCCGTTTTGTCCGCATACTCTTTAAAAGAGCTTTCGGAAGTAGCTCTGATTTCAACCTCAACATTTTGAGCCTGTGCAGCCTTCTGCATCTTTTGTACCAACATACTTGTAGACATTCCTGCTGCGCATACAAGCGTAATTTGTTTCATTGGTTATTCCTCCCCGATAATGGTGTGATGGATACTGTTGCTTCGTAACGGTTCAATCTGCTGTAAAGTTCCACGATATGTCTCGCCAGATCCTTGGTCGTAATGGCAGACATGAGATGGTCTTGTGCATGCACCATTAGCAGTGTCACTTCATGAGCTGTCCCACCCGCTTCCTGCTGGATCAGTCGCGTCTGCGATTTATGCGCTTGGACCAGCTCGTTCTTGCATTCTTCAAGACATTCTGCTGCCTGCTCCGCATTACCCTTCTCGGCAAAGCTGATAGCTTCCATAGCTTTACTCTTCGCAATACCCGAATTTGTTATAAGTCCCATTATGATTTCCTGATACTCGTCCATTGAATTCACCTCATGCATTTCATCTCTTTAGCTTACAGATTCAGTGTATACGATTCTTGCCGACTTCTAAACGCAACCCTTTTCCACTAGAAGCGGAAATGCTTACAATGGAAAAAAATAGAGAAGCTCTGCACGATGCTTGTTCAAAATCCAAGCAGATGTCGTGCAGAGCTTTATTTTAATACAGTTTATGTTTGACAATAATTTGAGCAAAATCCCCGTAGGTTTTGCATTCCAGCATTTGCTGGATAATATCCGAGTCGTCGAGTAGTCCCATCAGATGCTTATACATTTTCGCCGGAGGCTCGTCGCCGTTTTTGTTAATACTGAGCAGGCAGACGAACTGCACGGGCTTGCCGGACCAATCTATGGGAGATTTCAGTGTACAGACCGCCCATACCGTCCGGTTGCTTTGCGGAATAATAGGATGAGGAATGGCTATCAGATTTCCGTAAGCCGTAGGAGCAGCATTTTCCCTTTCCATCACCAATCCGATGAATCCCTCGGAAGAGCGGATCAATCCGGAAGTATGCATTCTTTCTCCCAAAAAAGTAATAACCTCTTCTTTTGTAGTAAAGTTATGTCTCAGAAATACAAGCTCTTCCATAATGTAGCGGAAAGTAAATTCGTTTTCATCCGTCAGCAGCTCTTCAATCTTATCGATGTCACCGCCGCCAAGCAGAGTCTGAACCACCACGACCGGAACGGATAATGTCTGCGGGATTGGAACTGTGCTTACCACAAAATCAATGCCATGCAAAGGAACCTGCTGCAACTTGTAATACTCGGTCGTGCCAGCAACCTCAAGCCTTTCACCGAACTTGCTACGTAGCTTGTAATACAGCAAGCGGGCACTTCCAACACCCGAAGTGCATACGACAAGGCAGCGTTTAGGTCTGTTGTTCATCTGCTGCCTTTCCATGGCGGCCCCGATATGAATCGCCAAATAACCCATTTCTGTCTCTGGTATGGTCAAATTCAGTTTGCTCTCGATTAACTTGGCACCTATGACCCCCGCCTGAAAAGCCAAAGGATAATTATTCTTCACATGATCCAGCATCGGATTACGGATATTCATCCTATATTTTACGCGGTTT
>NZ_WUDQ01000553.1:0-2468 GCF_009827695.1 Paenibacillus sp. OT2-17
CTTGGATCAGCTTACGAACCCTAAGCTCCACCTGATCTTTAGGAGTATGAGCCATTGCTTCATGGATATCCCGGACAAAACGCTCCATCCCCATCTTCAAAATGTAAATGTACAAATCTTGCTTGTTTTTAAAATTGTAATACAGGGTGCCCTTGGCTATGCCGCATACCTTGGCAATCTCCTCCATATTTGTTTCATTAAAGCCTCGTTCGGAAAAAGCTTTGAGTGCGCCGTTAAAAATAATTTCCTTTGTCTGCTGTTTCATGCTTCCTCCTTTTTTGAACTGACCGTCCAGTACAAAAATTATGTATTTATTATAAGCCCATTTTTAGTTATCCAGCAATAGGAAAAATGAAAATAATACATTTTAGACATTTCGTCTAAACACTCATTCTAAAAATGATAATGCAAAAACGGATCGAATAAGTGAGGGGGTCACTCATTCGATCCGTTATGTCATAAAATCGGATGATAAGGGGGCCATTCTACAGATTATCAACCGATTTTAAGGGAAGGCGACTATTTTTTTACGGTTTGATTGTATTGAGCAATTTTGCCTGTAATTTCTTGTGCAGCTTGATCCAATGCCTGTTTTGGCTGTTGCTGGCCACTCAGAACGGCCTCAATTGCACCTTCTACGATTTGACGCGCTTCTGGAAATACGCCCATCACCGCGCCCTGTGTAGCGGTGGATTGTGCCGATGCGTGCAATTGGTCAACCGCCGTCTGGAATTGCGGATATTTTACCATATTATCTTTGAGTACCTTCTCGTTATAGGCTGCTTTCGTGATCGGGAAGTACCCGGTATTTACACTCCATTGTGCCTGTACAGCTGGGGAAGCGACGAATTTAATGAACTCCCATGCTGCCTTCTGCTGAGCTTCGGGCTTGTTGTTCATGATGTACAAGCTTGCGCCGCCTACAACCACGCCGCCTTCTTTAGCTTCATTGGCTCTTGGCAGGAATCCTGTGCCTACTTCAAATTTATTGCCAACCTGCTCCACAATATTACGCAGCGAAGCGGTGGAATCCAGCGTCATCGCAATTTGTCCTGCGGAAAAAGCTTTTGCCGTGTCGTCCGAGTTACGTCCCAGATTGGATACAACCTTTTCATCAATCATTTTCTTCCACCACGTCAGCGTTTTTACACCGGCATCCGAATTCAGCATGGATTCCGTTGCCGCTTGATCACGACCATTGCCATTATTCACATAATCCGCGTTCTGATTGGCAAACAGTTGCTCCATGAACCAGCCGTAGATGGCAATGGAAGCACCGGATTTACCATCCTTGCTCAAGGCTTTTGCAGCCTTTTCGAACTCATCATACGTTTTCGGAGGATTAGCTGGATCAAGTCCTGCGGCTTTGAATGCGTCCTTGTTGTAATATAAAATCGGGTTTGACGTATTGAACGGCATGGCGTTCAATTTACCATCAATCGTGTAGTATCGTGTAATATTCGGCTCTAGCTGCGACAGATCAAACTTATCTGCATCAATAAATTGTTGTACGGGTGTGATCATTTTGGAGTCGATCATAAATTTACTGCCGATTTCGTATACCTGAATGATGTCCGGTCCGCTATTGGATCCAAGCGACGCTTTCAGCTTGTTCAAGCTGTCATCATATTTGCCTTGATATACTGGCTCTACCTGAATGTCCTTATGACTGGCGTTAAAGTCAGCAGCGATCTGCTTGATTGCTTTTTCACCGTTACCGGACATCGAATGCCACCAAGTCAGCTTCACTGGAGAAGCCGCTGCTCCCCCATCACTACCATTACTCGGCTTCTCTGCAGCAGTATTATTGCTACAACCTGCTGCAACCACCATGGCAGTCAGAATAAGCAGGGTCAATGCACTTTTCAGACGAAAAAATCCCATAATCTCTCTTCTCTCCCTTTGATTAAATGATTCTTGAATTGGCATTCTCTTGCGTATTCTTGTGTGTTGAAGCTCTGTATATGGGCTGCTTGCGCAGGTGTTGCTTTTCATTTGACATATGTGCTTAGCCTTTAAGCGCACCCGCTGCCATTCCACGAACCAACTGTTTTAGTCCAAAGATCAGCAGAAGCAGAGACGGTAAAATGACTAGGGCCGTACCCGCAAATACCAGATTCCATGAAGTCGATTCCTGAAATTCGAGCATGGATATTCCGATCTGTACCGTACGCATATTCTCGCTATTGGTGATCAGTAAAGGCCAGAGGTACGAATTGTACATATTCAGGAACGAATACACAGCCAGTGTTCCGAGCGCAGGGCGCGATAACGGAAGCACATGGAACAGAAAGTAACGGATATGCCCGCACCCATCCATACGAGCCGCCTCAAACAGTTCCTTGGGAAGCTGGAGAAAAAATTGCCTTAATAGGAATGTCCCGAATGCCGTCGCCAGAAAAGGGACCGTCAATCCTTGATACGTATCAAGCCAGTTCCAGCTTCGTACCGTCAGGTAGTTTGGAATA
>NZ_WUDQ01000554.1:0-2424 GCF_009827695.1 Paenibacillus sp. OT2-17
GTCGTTCTGGCCGCGAACCAGCATGCGCGTGAGTTGATCGCTCCTATAATTCCTCCCGGTTTCGAGCTGGATGTGAAATTAAAGGCACTGCGCTAAGCTAACTTCTCATTTCCATTTGCGGTTTACAGCAATGCCTTGTTGATACATCTCATGAGTACTAATGGAAGAAATGTATTTCAATTAGGACAAGGCCTGGCCAAAGGGACTAATGATCCCAAAAAACTATGGGCTACAATGGTTGAAAAACTAAGTACGATCGAACACAATAAACGTAATTATCAACTGCTACAAGGCTTTCTGGATTATCTTACTTCAACTGATAATAGCAGCACTAAAGAACTACTAGATGAAGCAATAGATCACGAGATACTTTCGGAAGTTTTCCCAATTCTTCAGATTGTGATAATTGACATAGATGGAATTAAACGTATAAAAAGATCTCTCCAGCTAGGGAAAGCACCAATTTACTTATACGGGAATCTAGCTTACACGCACACACCTGAACTAAATAACGAAGACTTATTCTGCGAGTTAATTCGACTAATTAGCTCTAAACAGAATGGATTAGCCGTGGCTATAGATATCTTTAGTATGAAATTTCACCAAAACAATAATGAATTGAGTCCAAGAATACTCACTTTGGGCCAAGAATTAGTTTTAGATTACGATTTTTCTCAAGAAACTAATAGCGATTCATATCAAATATCAGAAATAGTTAAATCATGCTTTCAAAACAAAGATGCTGCTGATAAAGCAAAACATCTAGCTGTAAAACTCTATACTGCCATTGCAGATAATCGTGTTTTTCACACCAACTTTGATTATATTTATAAATCTCTAGTTGAGGCCCACCCGTTTGTATTTTTGGATGTATTTATAGGGGATCATAACGAATTAGATTACTACATCGAACAGATATTCAGTGGACAATTGATGGTGAGTCCATTGAGAAGCATCCCCAATGAAACATTTATTGAATGGTGTAACATCAAAGGAAAAGCACATTATCCTTTAATAGCATCGGTTATTGAACCGTACATGCATGTAGCCGATCAATTGCAATGGACACCTGTAGCAATATTCCTGATCAATCATTATTCTGATCCTTCAGTTATTTTAGAAGAATTTATGCATGTCTTTCATCCAAATCAATGGGAAGGATCACTAGCAGATAAAATGGTAAAACGCCTTCCACTGTTAGAAAGCCTTATGATTCACGAAAATCCAGTTGTCTCACAGTGGGCTAAAAATAAAGAACCGATTTTGAAGAAAGAAATTATCAGAGTCCGTGAATGGGAACAATCACGAGAACAGAATCAGAATGAGCGTTTTGAATAATTGATTAAACGGTTTCGAGGTGTGTTGAAATCCTTGGAGATGGCAGGGTATTTGTAGAAAATATTGAATATTAAGATTAACAATCGCAATTTGATGAAAACTGTTTTGCGACTTATACTTACGTTAAGATTGATAAGTTATATAACAAAGTATTCTGTGAGGATAAATTAATATGAAGGATAAACAACTCAGTAATCCGATTTCTACGGGAGGCGGGGGAGGACATTTTGTGGCCCACGTTCAAGCTTCCTTTGTCATTCTAATGCTCACAGGAGGAGTTGCGCCTTGTTTTCCTCCTTGGCCTATTACTGAAATAAAACTATAAGGAAGAGTTGATGGGTTTAATACTGATGACTTTATTGTATTTATAGAAGAGTCTGCTTCAAAGAGAAAGCGAAAGTTACTTGGTCAGATCAAGCATAGGATTAAAATCACTCAAGGAGATGAAATATTCTCGGAAGTCATTCGAGCAGCGTGGAGTGATTTTAATAATCCTGAAATTTTTAATAAAGAAAAAGACATTATTGCACTAATCACGGGTCCACTGAATGCAACAGATTTTCATAATGTACAGTGGCTATTGAATCAGGCACGGCATACGAAAGATGTGGAGGAATTTGAGAGGCAGGTAGCCCAAGCCAATTTCAGTCCTTCTAAAAGTGAAGAAAAGTTGAACGTGATAAAGTATCATTTGAAGCTAGCCAATAATAATCAAGAGATGTCTGGCAAAGAACTTTATTCTTTTTTAAATCATTTTTATTTATTAGGGTATGATCTTGGAGAAGAGGAAGGAGAAATGGGAAGTAAATAATGTAAATCTCGAAACCCCTTATCTTATCTATGGATAGGGGGTGAATTATTGTTGTCAGAATGCAACGTATTGTGTAGAATTAAAGAAAATTATGGAAACATAATTGAGGTGGGGGTGGTCCCTCTATACTCAACTTATACAGAGGAATGAATAAAAATGCTTGGGAGAGGGGGGGAGTGTGTGTATAAAGAGCTTCTGAGCATAGCACAGCTAATGGGGGAAACAATGCGATTGGTTGGGTATGCCCGATACTACAAATCCCTTAACATTGATGG
>NZ_WUDQ01000555.1:0-2382 GCF_009827695.1 Paenibacillus sp. OT2-17
CATAATATCTCAGTACGGGGGGCTTCAAGCAATGCTAGTACGGCCAAAGTGGACTTGGTTATTGGAGGAGTAACTGTGGGTTCCTTTTATTTCACGGGCAAAACGCCGACTGTCCAAACTTTATCCAACATTACTCACGCTACCGGAGATCAGGACGTCAAACTCACCTTGACGAGCGATGACGGAACCTGGGATGCCTACGTGGATTTCATTGAATTTTCATTATGATCGCTCGTATTTATCTTAGCCAAATGTTTACTATATTGAGAATGTCTAGGTGTTTCATCCTCAGTGACTTACAAGTGTAACCCATGGAAAACGCCCTCTGGTGCTCGGGATTTGCTAGGGAAGCTCCCTAGTGTAATCTCGGGCACCATTTTACCTTAAATGGCTCCCTTTATATCCGTATTACAAAAATTGACATTTCGTATGAAAATAAGTAGTATAATTAGAAACATTTATTAATTTCTCGTTCCTCTCTATTCAAATTCCTGATCCTATCTAATTTAAGGAGTGAAAATGCTATGTGCGCACGAATGCTAAAAGCGAATGCAAGGAATGCAATCGGTAATTATTGCAAATGGATCGCGACTGGTATGATTTTAACTCTCACGGGATGCTCCCTTGCATCCGCCACCCCTTCGCCCTCTTCCTCAAGTAAAACCAGTAGTGAACCCGTCTCCTCCCTAGTTACATTTCAATTGCAAGAGGCTACGATTGCTCAGATGCAGGACGCGATGAAGTCAGGAGCACTGTCGAGTGTCGAACTCACCGCCCTGTACCTTAACCGCGTATATGCCTATGATGCTAGTGGCATTCGGCTGAATTCCATCCCTGTTCTGAACCCCGACGTACTGAAAGAAGCCGCTCAGGCTGATCAACTAAGGGCACAGGGTATTAAGACCGGTCCTCTGCAAGGCATCCCCTACACGGTTAAAGACAGCTACAAGGTTAAGGGACTCACTGTCGCTTCTGGATCTCCGGCTTTCAAAAACCTGATGGCAAAGGACGATGCCTTTACAGTAGAGAAGATACGTAAATCCGGAGGGGTGCTCATTGGTAAAACCAACATGCCGCCAATGGCAGCAGGGGGAATGCAAAGAGGCGTTTATGGCCGTGCTGAAAGTCCGTACAATCCAAATTATTTGGCTGCAGCTTGGTACTCTGGCTCCTCTAACGGATCTGGCGTATCAACAGCCGCCAACCTCGCTGCCTTCGGTATGGGGGAGGAAACGGTATCCTCTGGAAGATCACCAGCATCTAACAATGGTTTAATTGCCTACACGCCATCGCGGGGCCTAATCTCCATTCGGGGGAATTGGCCGCTCTTCCCTATACGGGATGTCGTTGTCCCACATACGAGGACTGTCGAGGACATGCTCCGCTTGCTTGACGTGATCGTTGTAGAAGATAAGATCACCAAGGGCGATTTCTGGCGAGAGCAGAAAATCGTTCGGCTCCCTTCTGTCAACAGTGTCCGTCCCAAATCCTATTTAGAGCTGCGAGACATTCAAGCTTTAAAAGGCAAGCGCATTGGCGTTCCGAAAATCTATATTGGTAAGGACCATGAAACCACAACTCCGATCAAATTCAGACCTTCGATACAGGCATTATGGGAAAAAGCTGTAAAGGATTTAACTGCTCTTGGAGCTGAGGTTGTGGAAGTTGACTTCCCCTTGCAGGCGAACAGCGAGAAAGACCGGGCAACAGCAAAAACACCTGAGGAACGTGGTTTGATGCCGGCAAAGTGGGTTGAAAAGGAATTCGGATTGCTTAATCCTTATGCTGCTGAGGAATTCCTTAAAAGTGTGGGCGATCCGAATTTTCCGTCATGGGCTAATATCGACCCTGCAACCGTCTTCCCAAATCCGCCCGGTTCGGTAGATGCCACACGTGGTAGAGACCTTGGCCACTATGACGTATTCATTGAAACCATAAAGAAAGGCGTCACCCCTTACGAACAAATTCCCCAGTTTCATGAAGGACTACGGGGGCTTGAAAATGTGCGAAAGATTGATTTTGAAAATTGGATGAAGCAAAACAACCTTGATTTTATTGCATTCCCGGCAAATTCGAATATCGGCAAAGCTGACTCCGATGTGAATGAAACATCCTATGAGGAGGCTTGGGAGAATGGCAACTATTTCTCCAATACGAATTTCATTCTACGCGAGTACGGTATCCCAAGTGTGTCTGTGAGTATGGGCGCTATGAAGGATACCGGAATGCCCGTTAATCTGACGATGGCAGGTGCCGCATACAGCGATAATGACCTGCTTCGTTACGCTTATTCCTATGAGCAGGCTACCAAAAACCGTCCTATTGCAGCACGCACGCCAGCGCTTGAGGATGAAACCTTTTCCTATAACCCGCAAACTGCTC
>NZ_WUDQ01000556.1:0-2379 GCF_009827695.1 Paenibacillus sp. OT2-17
AATGACATGGACGTGATTATATTCTTGCGTGAGCCGCGCATGGCACAACCGCATGAGCCGGACATTAGCGCCTTGTTACGTTTGTGTGACGTGCAGGGGATCCCTTTGGCAACTAACGTTGCAACTGCTGAAATACTGGTCAAAGCACTAGACCGTGGCGATTTTGCTTGGCGTGAGCTGGTACATAAATATAAACCGGGCATTGACCAGCAGGGTGATGTAAAATGACGCTGGACATCCTGATTTTCGGAGCCCATGCCGACGATGCAGAAATAGGAATGGGTGGCACGATTGCCAAGCATACAGCCGCTGGTTTAAAGGTGGGCGTGTGCGATTTGACGCGGGCTGAAATGTCATCCAATGGTGATGTGGATACTCGTATGTCAGAAGCTGAACATGCTTCGAAAGTGCTCGGGCTTGCTGTGCGTACGAATTTGGGTCTGCCTGATCGTGGATTAAATGTGACTCCTGAACATGTAGCTGCAGTTACAGCAGAAATACGGCGCCATGCACCGAAAGTCGTATTTGCTCCTTATTGGGAGGATCGGCATCCAGACCATGTCATGTGCAGTAAGTTAGTGGAGGAAGCGGTATTTAACGCCAAGTTGCGACGTTTTATGCCAGAAAATCCTGCTGTACAGGTAGAGCAATTATATTTTTATTTTATTAATGATATTGGCAGAACGGATTTGATTGTGGATATCACCGAGCATTATGAAGCCAAAGAACGGTCTTTGTTGAGTTATGCTTCGCAATTTCAGGCAGCACCTGGAAAGGATACGGTATCCACACCATTAAATCAGGGATATATGGAACGCGTAAAAGCTCGTGACTCGTTGTTGGGTCAGCGCAAACTGATTTCGTATGCAGAAGGCTTTGCGTCCAAAACGCCATATCTGGTTAAGCTATTCACATAAGGATTTTGCAAAAATCTAATAAGCGACTTCCAATGATAAGATATAGATCGAAATGGTTTAGTTTGTCTATATCTTGTACTTCGGAGCAATTGGAATCGAATTTTGCAAAATCCTGACATAAGAATTCTATACATGAGCATTTTGCAGAATGTTAAAATAAATCAGCAGAAAAGTTATCACTGATGGGCGGAAGGAGGCAGCTTAGCTTGAATGACAAACTGAAAATTGGAATTACCTGTTATCCGTCGCTGGGTGGCTCCGGCGTAGTGGCTACTGAGTTGGGTAAGTTGCTGGCAGAAAAAGGGCACGAGGTCCATTTTATTGCCAATAGCATTCCGTTCAGATTAGGCGGGGCGTTTCAAAAAAATATTTTTTATCATGAGGTTGAAGTTAACGATTATTACGTGTTTAGATATCCGCCATATGATTTGTCACTGGCGACCAAAATGGCCCAAGTCGCACAAATGAAGAATTTGGACGTACTCCATGTTCATTATGCGGTACCACATGCAGTATGCGCTTACTTGGCGAAGGAAATGGTGGGTGATCATCTGAAGGTGGTAACCACCTTGCATGGTACGGACATTACCGTGTTGGCACAGGATGAGTCGTTGAAGGACCTGATTCGGCTGGCTATTAACAAAAGTGACGCTGTGACAGCGGTTTCCAAGGATTTGATTCGGGAGACGATAGATGCGTTGGAAATTACACGGCCTATTGATTTAACCTACAATTTTGTAGATAAACGGGTATATTATCCACGAGATGCCGCTGCGCTTAGAAGTGATTTTGCCCAACCGCATGAAAAAATAATGATGCATATTTCCAATTTCCGTCCTGTCAAAAGGGTGGGAGATGTGTTGGATATATTTGAAAGAGTGCAACGTAAAGTACCTGCGAAGCTTCTGTTGGTGGGGGAAGGACCGGATCTTCCAAAAATCCGTTGCAAAATCGAGACTTTAGGTCTGCAAGATAAGGTCTTCTTTTTAGGTAAGCAGGATCAGATCGCAGAAGTGATTTCTATGGCAGATGTACTGCTGCTTCCCTCGGAAAAAGAAAGTTTTGGTCTGGTTGCGCTGGAAGCAATGGCCTGTGGAGTGCCGACTATCGGTTCTCAGGCAGGGGGAGTACCTGAACTCGTTGTGCATGGAACTACAGGGTATCTTGCTGAAATCGGTAATACGGAGGCAATGGCTGATTATGCAATAGAGCTGTTGTCCGATGAAGCGATGGCGGAACGTTTCCGTGAAGCGTGTCTGACACGCGCCCGTACCGTTTTCTGTGATAAGCTGATTACCCGTCAATATGAAGAAATATATTACCGTGTGTTGGGACGCGAGGTGCCGGATCTTAAACCGATCAGCGTTTAAGGGGGCGGACTCGCGTCCGTTTTTTATATTGAATACTTGCAAAGGGGGAAACCCTGTGAATACAAATACTTGGCAATATGCTGACCAAGAGA
>NZ_WUDQ01000557.1:0-2379 GCF_009827695.1 Paenibacillus sp. OT2-17
CAGTAATACACGTCCATAGCCTGCGGCACGATGCTCCTTGAGAACGGCAATACGTTGCATTTTAGCTGTATCTTCCTCATAGTATGTCAATCGACCAGTGGCCACCATTTCACCATGTTCACAAATTAGCAAATGATGGGCCGTATCTCCCAGCTTGTCATAATGGTCAATTTCTAAATCAAGAGGAACCTTTTGCTCTTCGACAAACACTTTGGTACGGATCGATATTGCCTCCTGTAGCTGTTCCTCTGTTGTTACACTTATAATTTCTGCGGCCATCATCTGTTCCCCCTATCATTAATTCCAAATTGCAAACTCGCTAAATTCGAATTATATATATAAATGATCATGAAGTACAGGCTGACTTCTATTTTTTCACTTTACATATATGGTTAATACATGATATTATCTAGTAACCGCAGGACGGTAGCTCAGCGGGAGAGCATTATCTTGACAGGGTAAGGGTCATGGGTTCGATCCCCATCCGTCCTATCGTCAAAAGCCTTGATTCTCAAGGCTTTTTTTATTTGTCTAGAGATAAAGCGAGTTATCCTGAGAAAAGAAAACAGGTCATTCACTAAGATTTAATCAAGAAATATTTTTTAATTAAAATCATACTTATAAGATAAAAAAGCCGCCCGGAAAAATAGGGTCGACTTTTCTGTATACTCAGATCATTGCACTTTAACAGCACCACTTCTTCAACAAAGCCTTTCACCTTGATCCTTCTATTATATAGAAGAAAAAAAGCAGAACCATCAGCACAATACGTATAGAACTCTTAGATTACGATATAAACCGCCCCGCTCTCACTATCAATCTCCGTGGGGTAAGCAGTCACACATCCAGTATCCGGCTCTTGCACCCGACCAGTGGAAAGGTCGACTTTCCAGTCATGGAGCGGACAATGGACCGATGAGCCACATATCATTCCTTCGGATAACCGCCCCCCTTTGTGCGGACAACGATTCTCAAGCGCATGCACGCTGCCATCGCTCAGACGGAATACAGCTATCTCTGTATTATGAATGCGAACTGTCCTTGCTCCACGTCGGTCAATTTCGTTCAGATCAGCTATTCTGACTCTGTTGGTTGTCGTATTGGTCTCCATTTTGTCAGCCCCCTATTCCATTACTGGCTTAAGTTCCGGCAACTGCACAAAATTTTTGCGCAGCTCTTCGTTGTGAATAATTTCGTGCCACGGATCAGTCGTCTTGCTTAACGTCTCCTCAATTTTGGTCACCAGTTGTTTCCTCGTCTCTGCATTCGCGAGTGCCTGTTTGACGGATTCAACTCCGACCCGTTCCACCCAATGGGCTGTGCGTTCGTTCCAATTGGCCTGCTCGCGATAATACTGCAGATAGGCACCGGTCCATTCCATTACTTCATCCTCGGTTTTAACGGTACAAAGCAGTTCAGCTGCCCGAACCTTAATACCGCCGTTACCTCCAACGTAGATCCCCCAGCCACCGTCAATAGCAACGACGCCTAAATCCTTTATCGTCGCTTCAGCGCAGTTACGCGGGCAACCAGATACAGCCAGTTTGACTTTGGATGGCGCATTCAGCCGTTCAAATGCCTTTTCCAACCGAATGCCCATACCCATAGCATCCTGAGTGCCAAAGCGGCAAAAGGTGTTACCTACGCACGTCTTAACCGTTCGCAGCGTCTTTCCATAGGCATATCCAGACGGCATATCCAACTCGGCCCAGATCCCCGGCAAATCCTCCTTTTTCACACCAAGCAGGTCAAGACGTTGGCCACCCGTAAATTTAACCAGAGGCACATTGTATTTTTCTGCGACAGCAGCAATTTTCTTCAGGTCGGCAGGTGAAGTAACTCCTCCATAAATGCGGGGCACGACAGAATAGGTGCCATCTTTCTGTATATTGGCATGGTACCGTTCATTCGTGAATCTGGATTCCTTCTCATCCTCATAATCCATCGGCCATACCATACCTAGATAATAATTGAGGGCCGGACGACATTTCGTGCAACCTTCCGGTTCGTTCCATCCCAGCACATTCATCACTTCTTTAACGCTCTTCAATCCCATCTCTCGAATGCCATCAATGATCGCTTCCCGGTCAAGCGTCGTACAACTACAAATCCCCTCTTTCAGCGTTTCTCCGGCTTCTGCACCTGCGTATAGCTGTAAGAGTCCCTCCACTAATGGCTTGCAGCCGCCACATGATGCCGATGCCTTCGTACATGCCTTAATCTCCCCGACACTCCGGCAGCCAGCCGCAACCGCCTCTCCAATGTCACCCTTGGATACACCATTACATCCGCATACAATTTCGTCATCAGGCATCTGCTCCAGCATCATGGCGCCACTAGCTTCAGGTTGACCGGGATTGAAGCCAAGTAATAACTCTT
>NZ_WUDQ01000558.1:0-2374 GCF_009827695.1 Paenibacillus sp. OT2-17
GTTGGCGGAGCGCATTATAAGGTAATGACCTATGTTGTAACTAATAATTTGTTTATCCATAGAGTTTATCTGCCAAAAGCCGCATGTAATGCGGCTGTTTTGCGTATATTTCCATAAGATTAAACCTAGTTTTTTAAATTAATATTTGACAATGAGAATCATTATCAAATATTATTTGAGTAACAGGGAGTGAAAGCATCCCATATTTCAAATAAAGGTGAGGGATGAACTTGGGTAAAATCATGATTGCTTATGCCAGTTTGACAGGTAATACAGAGGAAATCGCGGAATTGATCGCCGAGGGCGTCCGTCAGGCAGGGCACGAGGCGGAGTTGAAGGCTTCGTATGATTGCAGCGCGCAAGAACTGCTCGCATATGACGGGTTCCTACTGGGTGTATATACATGGGGAGATGGTGAGCTTCCTGATGAATTTTTGGATTTTTACGAGGAACTAGACGAGCTTGATTTGTCTGGTAAAAAGACCGCAGTATTTGGCAGTGGAGATACATCTTATACGCAATTCTGTGGCGCAGTGGACTTGGTAGAGGAAAAAGTCAAAGAACGCGGCGCATCGGTCATTCAGGAGAGTCTGAAGATTGAATTTAATCCATTGGATGATGATAAGGAGAATTGCCGAGCTTACGGAAGACAATTTGCACAGGCGGGTATTGGGGTGTCCTGAGAAGAGAGTGAGGGATAGGTATGCGCAATAGCGATGGCTTAAGCGCCTTTCCTCTTCTGCACGACTATCAGCTTGAGGAGATGTGGAGAACTCCACAGCCAATTCGTCAATCACAGAGGAAAAGAGGGCGTGAGGGTTGGAATTGGCGGCAACGGGTTCAATATGCAATAGGGCATGCGCTGAACGAATACTTTGGAATGGAAGTAGAGGTGCGGCGGGAAGTCCCTGTCCAGTATGTGCTAGAGAAATGGTGGCCCAAGCAGTCAGACAGCTTTGAATCTTTGTTCCATTATTGGGATGTCAAAAATAAAGTGTCAGGTGAGTTGTCAAAAATTTGTGGCTTAAATAATGACTTGCTGGTACCTGTAATGCTGTATGAACAATTTTGTACGTCTGTGCCTGAGTTAGAGGTCAATATTTCGCTTATTGTTCAGGCTGCTTGGCAACTATCAGCAGAAGCAGATTCCCTGCTCATTCAAAAGTACATCGTTGACTATAACCCTAACGTTATTAGTACGTTCCAACATATGACAAATGTATTTTGTTATTATGCATTTGGAGCTCTTCCTCAGCTCATTGAGGTATATTGTCTGCTAGAAGGCAAGAAGGTCCGTTTCATTCCGGGACCTGCTTCTTTACAGCAATCTCTGGATTACGTGCGGCTATTACGGGATTCCAAAGAGGATGTACATGGGACGACAGAACGCTGCCGTTGCGGGGGTTGCATGGAAAAGCAAGCTTCTCAAGGGAATAGAATGAATAGGAACACGAAGGAAGGGCAGGGGGCGAAAAACTGCAAACAACGGTCAGCTGTACCTACACCTTTCTCATAACGTTACTGTGTAACCCTTTAATTGTAAACTATCCCTTTTCGTGAAAGAGCCTTGGAAACAAGGCTCTTTTTTATGAAAAAAAATTATGAAAAAACTGAAAATTTATGTTGCCTGAATAGATAAATATATCTATAATATTTCAATGTACAATAGTTATATGAAAATATTTAAATATAAAAAGACGGTTTGTGGATCATGGATCAGATTGTCCTATGTACATAAAGTTAGTCCTGTCTTTTGCATGGAATGTTGCCATGTGTTTATTTACGTTCTCTATTTGGTTTAATGGCCTAATATTTCAATTTTAAAATATTAGCGTTGAATAATAAAATTTTTTGGACAACAGGGGTGGAAGAAGTGAGTAAGAAAACTGTATTGCCAATCCTCATTGTACTGCTCATTCTGAGCGGTGGAGCTATTGGCTACTATTATTGGTATCAAGCAACACACTTTGTTAAAAGTGACGATGCGCGCATTCAAGCCGATCAATATAAGGTAATGCCGCAAATCTCCGGAGAAATTAGCCACATTGATGTGGAAGAAGGAGATGTTGTTCAGCGTAATGAACCGATTGCCGAGCAGGATGTATCGGGGCTGGATGCGAGTATGATCAGCAAGTCCGTACTGCGCGCGCCGATCAACGGAACCGTTATTAAGATTTATTCGAAAGAGCATGAAATCGGATCGCCGGGTAGTGCTGTTGCAACTATGGTGGATATGAACAGCTTGTACGTATCCACGAACATTGAAGAAACCGATATTAACCGTATTAAACCAGGACAGCTTGTTGATATTACGCTTGATGCAGCAGGTGACCAGGTGATTCAGGGTAAAGTTCGTAAAGTGGGCGAAGCCTCC
>NZ_WUDQ01000559.1:0-2369 GCF_009827695.1 Paenibacillus sp. OT2-17
AGAAAACATTGAACAGGCTATTGAACGAGCAGGTACGAAGGCTGGTAATAAAGGTTGGGATTCGGCATTGGCTGCGATTGAAATGGCCAATCTCGGCAAGCAATTTTAATTATAGGAATAGCTGAATAGAACGGTATAAACTGCAAGGTGAAAAGGGATTGGATTGTTAAGCAAGGCGATGACGTATATACTACAGAAAGAGGGATTGATAACGTAGAGCATAAGTGCTATAGGGAAAGGTATTGTTGAATGATGATTGGAGTAAGGCAGGGGGAAGCACATTGACAGTCGTAAACTACAAGCTGGAAACATTCGAGGGTCCGCTGGATCTACTGTTGCATCTGGTTGATAAAGCCGAGATCGACATTCAGGATATCCCGATTAGCGATATTACTGATCAGTATATGGCTTTTTTGCACAGTATGCAGGAGCTGGAACTGGACATTACGAGCGAGTTTCTGGTGATGGCGGCGACGCTCTTATCTATTAAGAGTAAATTGTTGCTTCCCAAGCCACCTGTGATGGAATATGACGATTTGGATTTTTATGAGGAAGAGGATTATGATCCACGTGAGGAACTGGTCCGCAAGCTGGTGGAGTATCGTAAATATAAAGGGATTGCTCGCCATCTAAGTGAACGTGAGTGGGAGCGGAGTCTAATTTATGGCAAGGAGCCAGAAGATCTAAGCGCATTCCTGCCCACTGAACCCGCAAATCCGGTGCATGGGCTGCATGCAAGCGATTTGGTCGCGGCCTTTCAGCGTGCTTTGCGCAAAGCAGAACGACGTACGACGGTAACCCGTGTTCATCGAGACGAAATTTCAGTCAAGGACCGTATCCGACAAGTTATCGGGGCGTTAGAGATGCTGGGGAACGGAGGACGGCTGCTGTTCTCCAAGCTGATGCATGAGGATATGTATCGGCATGAGGTGGTTGTGACCTTTTTGGCTATCCTTGAACTGATGAAAATGAAACAAATTTTCTGTTATCAGGAGAAGCTTTTCGATGATATTGTAATGGAGTGGAGAGGGGATTTACGGGTTAATGGATTATCTGAAGCTGAAATCAATTATTGAGGGACTGCTGTTTCTCGCAGGAGAGGAAGGGTTGTCCACCAAGCAGATCGCCGACATTGTAGAGCAGCAGCAAGAACTGGTTGAACAGTGCTTGGAAGATATGAAGCAGGACATGGAGCAGGGGGGAAGGGGCTTGCAACTTGTCCGTATTGCCGGTCATTATCAGCTTGCAACTTTATCCGAACATGCACCTTACTTTGAAAAGCTCGCATACTCTCCGGCACGTGCCTCACTGTCTCAAGCTGCTTTGGAGACGCTGGCCATTGTTGCCTACCGCCAGCCCATTACAAGAGTTGAAATCGAAGAGATTCGGGGTGTCAAATCCGAGCGGGCCATACATACACTGGTCAACAAGGAGCTCATTGAAGAGAAAGGTCGAGCTGAAGCCATCGGACGGCCAATATTGTACGGAACGACGAAATCATTTTTGGATTATTTCGGTCTGGGCTCTTTGGCAGATCTACCGCAACCGGAGTTGTTCGAGGATTCGGACAATTTGGAGGAAGAGACTCAATTATTGTTCGAGCGTCTGGAGAGCAGCCAGCCTGCGGCCCACGATTTGGATCTTGAATCCCAATAAAGTTGCTTCGGATCTTGCGGCTTACTTATTTAAAGCTCAAACAGACAGCCAGTCCTCACATAGTTGGGGGCTGGCTGTTGGTATTTTAAGATGCATGATTTTCCGGCGAACGGTCATACTATTTTTGCCATGATATCTATAGCAAAAAGGTAGGGAGGACTCGCCAGTGTGGAAATGGATCAGTATCGCCATCATCGTCGTTATATTATTTGTGCTGGCTATTCTGCTCTCTCGTATTCGATTGAAGCTGGATATTGCCAAACATGACAATGATGATCGGGCGCATCTAGAGATCAGATTTCTATACGGGATGATTAAAATGAATTACGATATTCCGGCCATTCTCATAACAGGTTTAAAAAAAGGGCTTCTCTATCGGCTTGACCGCAATAAAAACATACATAAAACGGATGCTTCCGTGGATAGCGGAAATATTGATACAGAAAAAATAAAGCAATTTATACATGATATACGGGTTTTGCTCAAGGGAACGAAATCCTTACATCGATGGTTGCGACATACCTTGGCGCATGTGACGTTGTCCAAAATGGAATGGTCTACCAATATAAGTCTTGCTGATGCGGCTTATACAGCTACCTCAACCGGTATTTTATGGGGATTGAAAACGACCTTGATCGGTTTTGCTACCAGCTTTGTACGTGTGGACTGTATCCCGAAGCTGTTTGTCGTGCCCTATTGGGTGGATCGCTTGC
>NZ_WUDQ01000055.1:0-17268 GCF_009827695.1 Paenibacillus sp. OT2-17
AGGGGGGGACGCATTTTCCTTTTCTAGCTATGAACGGGCTTCGGGCAGAAGCACTAACTGGAGACAGGGAAGTGTGGCGGGAAAAGGTGGTAAAGGAGATGTTTGCGTTACACCTTACACCGCTGTTAAAGACGCTTGCTGCGATTGCTCCTCTTTCGATGAGTATCCTTTGGGAGAATATCATGATACGCATTGTCCCATTATATACTCCTGAAGTAGACAATGCTGAGCAAGGAAGTCAGCACATCCAGGCAGATTTTTCATATCTGACGCAAGGAGCGCCCGGGCATTTGTTCGGTGTAAAAAGAAATCCGTTCACCCGGTTCACAAAAAATAAGGACAGCATTCCAGCCGTGAAAAGCAAGCGTACCACCTGTTGTTTTTATTACCAGATGTCAGGGGAATATTGCAGAAAATGTCCGAAAATTGACAATGAGAATAAATCTCAATTAAAATGACAACAGCAACAATTTTACTTTGCTAACAGGCCTGGTTGTAGTTAATTGGTTAAGTCCAGTCATGAGAGTCACTCTAGCAAAGGATGCTATTGTCAGGAGATGAGAGAAATGCCGCTACAAGAACAGACAAGTCTATGGAGTGATACAACGATCAAGATGCTTGACGAGTATAGCGGTACTTTGCAGACAGGCAGTGTTCTTCGCGAAACGGAATTAACCTCGAATGTGTTGTTGCTGGCATACGGAGGGGAAGGAGAGCTTGCAATGAATGGTGAGGTTTGCCACATTGGAGCTTTTTTTGCTGGTCATGTTGTTAAGGGGACATCCTTAACGCTGACGGCCAGATCAGACGACATTTATTATATCGTGATCATGTACAAGGCTTCTTCTATGGAGGGAGCCTCTCTTGTTTTGCCTTCATATCGAAAACATCCGTTGCGCACTTCATTTGTGCAAAATTCGGTAACCCAAGCAGAATGGATCGAGAATGCAGAAAAAATCGTTGCCAAATGGCGTCGTGGCGAAGGGATGGAACGTTTTCATGCCAATGCGTTGCTTCAGGGTATGATCTACGAACTGATCATGGATTACGAACGTGGTCAGGGAGGAGAAGCGTCTGACATGGTGGATGTTGTCGCTTCATATATAGCGTCGCATTATCGCCAGAATCTGGAGCTTAAAGAGCTGGCAGCCCTTGCTGGATGCAGCTTAAGACAGCTGCAGCGACGATTTAAACAAGAGAAGCAGCTCGGACTGACTGAGTATGTCATTCAGTTGCGCATGGAGAGTGCATCGCGGATGCTGCGTCACACGGATGCTCCCATCGGTGAAATTGCTGACAGAATGGGCTATCGCGACATGTATTATTTCAGTAGGGCGTTTAAGAAATATTATGGCATCCCTCCGCTGCGTTATAGGCTTGATGCCGCTTCGAAAACAGATATAGACTATGCTCATTCCTTGCAGCGGAACCGCACAGCTTCTTCATATGAGTCGGTCCAAGGCTCGGTGATATGCCATATGCGAGGGGAATACTATGTTATCGGATCTCCGAAGCGTATCGCTGTACTCGATGTGCAATATGCCGATCATTTGCTTGCGCTGGGGCTCTCTCCAGCAGGTAGTGTAGGACTAGGCAATGCAGTGTTACATTTCCCTCAAACGATCAGGGCAGGACTTCAGAATACTGAATTACTCGGAACATATGAGTACCCCGACCTGCTTGCAGTGGAACGACTGTCTCCGGATCTAATTATTTGCACCGAGGTACATGAGTCGCACTATGAACAGTTAAGCCGGATCGCTCCAGTTCTCATGTTTAAGCGCAATGAAAACTGGCAGACTATTCTGACTCTGTTCGGTGAACTGACAGGCAAACGAGAAGAGGCAAAGCGTATTATAGCGGATTATCACCGACGAACCACATTGCTGTCCGAAGAACTTGCTCCCGTTCTGGCAGGCAAGAGCGTGGCACTGATCCGTCCGCTGGATTCTCTGGTTCGCGTGCATTCTGCCTCTCATCGTACAGGGGCTGTGCTGTACCATGATCTAGGTCTGCCTGTTCCGTTATTTGTGGCAGATACCTCCGACACGGCCTATCACATCTCAGCTGACAGACTACCAGCTGTACATGCTAGCCATTACTTCTTGCTTAGCCATGAACTCATGCAGGAGGGAATATCCGCGACAGAGCAACGTGTCTGGGGAATGCTTGATACCGTTGAGCGCCAGCACATACACTCGGTCGATGCCGCGACATGGATCGGCTGTTATGGACCCACAGGCATCAATGGCATTGTGGATCAGATCGCTCAGGCTTTGTTGGCTTGATGGGAGAAGAAGTTGCTACTTGTGCTCATAGAGATTTTAACAGGAACTAAAGACAGTTCATCTTTATCTTATGTCATAGAGGGAAAGTTGAACTGTTTTTTTATGGCCAATCCATCAGATAACATCATATCCACGCATCGGAGCCTGGCGGTTCCTCGGTCCGGCAAAGAGGATTGCCAGGGAGTGGGGGCAGGCGGACACATACGCACGGCGGCCGCTCATTTCGTTCGCATAAGTCAGAGGAACATCGTGAACACAGAAACGTTATATGCTAGAAATGATGGACAACAAATAGAATAAAAGAAAAATGCAAGAAAATAGATGAGAACACTTGTTTGTAGACGTGAACACAGGTAAAATATAGATACAATTGACTCTTGGGTGGGTATGGTTTTCCTTCGAAAAGTGAGACCATGGAAGTAAAAGATGCGGTGACTCTAATGTTACTATTTTGGACATCTATTCTTGCATTTTTAACATGCATCGATAACAACAAGAGAAGGTAAAAAATCACCTAAAGGTTAAGAGCCGAAGGTGGTTTTTTATTACCTGAGACTTAGAAGGGAATAAACCCTCCAAGCCAATTGTACTGACTAGATGTTGACCGTACTTGGTCTTTCATTAAGGGTGTACTAACAGATGAAAAAGATGAATCAAAGAAAAAATTAGATAAGTGAAGTGAAAAGCAAGTTAGCAAGCAAACTCATATGCGAAATACTATGCAGCAATTTTAAAAATCTATTAAAACAAAAACCAGAAAATGAGGGATATGCCCAATGACATTACAGGACCTATTTAATGAAAAACCAACTCAATTGTGGAACAAAAGAATGGTTGAATACGGAGATGACCTTTTTACGGAAGAGAAATTATTAATATCTGATAAAGTCCTGGATAACTATCTAAACCAATTAATATTATTACAAGAAGCTAAACATCCTGAAAGTATTATGAAGGCTGTAGAAGAAATTGTAATTACGTTTAATGAATTGAATGAAAAGAACGACTATTTTATTGAAACGATGGAGCGTGAAGAATTGGCTGAATTTATAGACAAGGCAGCAAGACTAGCTGGATTAGAAATTGAGGAAGATCAAGATATTACAGAAGAATGGAGAGAATGGTGATGGTGAATTAAACAGGATTTCTAAGTAGATTCAATGAATTCATGGTACCTTTGTATAACATCACATCCAAGCATCGTCGCATTCGCTCCTCGGTTCGGCAGAAGTTGAGAAGCCATGAAGTAGAATCAGCCGAACATATCCGGCATACGCCGGACGTCTTGAATTCAGAAACGTTACGTGAAATCAGCTAGGTATAAAAGATTATATTTAGGAGCAAGTACTATGAAGCGAATTTACAAGCATATCGAAGAATACAACACAGATCAGGAAATAAAAGATATTTTAACTCGTCAAGAAGTAGAAGAACTTATATATTTACCACTTTCAGTTGGAATGTATCATCACAATTGGAAGTTTGCTCAAGATATATGTCTTAAATCAGCGCAACATGATAATCCAATTGTAAGAGCGAATTCTGTATTGGGGTTAGCACATATAGCAAGAACTAAAAAACAGTTAGATAAAAGACTAGTAAAACCAATCATTTTGAAAGAATTAAAAAATAATATAGAACATAAAGGAATAATATTAGATGCTATTAGTGATATAAATTTATTTATGAAGTGGGAACTAGCAAGGAAGCATAATTATTAGTTGACTTGAAGAAGAACTGACCTCATATAACATCGCATCTACGCTGCGGGCGTTGCCATTGGTTCGCTAGAAGTGGAAAGTAGAGAAGCTGGGATCAACTCACAACCCTGCGAGGCCTAAGTCCGTTGGCCCCGGCACTTTGCGCCTTAAGCCTCTCGGATTCCTAGATACAAGAACGTTATGTGAAAGGGAAGCAAGAATTAGTTTTAAAACAGATAAAAAATCCAAAAGAGGGAGAGATAGCACAATGAAGTTTAGCCATAAGAAATTCTCCTGTGACACCGAGATTTATTACAAAGATAAGGACATAATAGTTAGATTTTTCGATAGCTCCAAAGAACAAGAAGAAGATGACATAATAAATTTGGTTATAGTTGACCCTGGATATGGCTATCTTTGTTTGAAATATAAAGGAGATGCAGCACTCTTAAGTGGATTCCTAGATGAAGATGTTTTCTCATCAGATGACTATATAGATGCAGCAATTAGTTTTATTGAAGTCTTAAGTCCGAATTCAAAGTATGTTTATACCCCATATCATATTACACTCTTTAAACAAACCAGTTTTATTGAATACAATGGAGAATACTAAAATAGACTGTAGGAAGTTCGAAGAAGACATCCTCATCATATAACATAAATATCCAAGCTGCGTCTCCTTCGGAGCCTAGGTTTCGAATAGGGATTGCCCCTTTAAGTTCATGAATACAGAAATGTTATCAGAAAGACTACGAGGAGGAATATAATGAAGCTATTTCATGGAGAACAAGTCTTAATTAAAGAAAACAATCTCTTACAGCCACAAATACATACTCCTCTTGGAATAATTGAATTTTCACTCACAGTCTCTGATAACTTCTATCATCCAGAACAAAGTTATAAACTCAAAAATGGTGGGTCATTATATAAATATTATTATGATTCATTTGATTGTGAGCTAGTTGTCTGTAGACCCCAGCTCAATCACGCTTTACATTTGACAGTAGAAGAGTGTTGGGGAGCAGTATTTAGAATAAAGCCTTATATGAATGCTCAGATAAGTACGTGCAGCTTTTCTGCTTCTTGGAAAGAGGGTTACAGTTGGACAGATTATGGATCTAATACTGGGGAAGATCTTGAAGCTGTCGAATACGAGAATCAGGTATACCGTTTACACTTGGGAACACAAGACGGGGATATGTTAATGGCAAGAAGAAATCAAGGAGATATGATTCCTAAATCGCTATGTTTGAACTCTGACTTTGAAAAGTACGGTTTTATCTTAAGTTCTGATAAAGGCATTAAAATTCCTATGACACTAATTGATTCTAATGAGATATGCCAAGTACATTTTTTAATTGCTTGGAATAAGAATATCAAAGAGGATGTTTCAACGTGGTTGGCTGTGGACCAGTTCTCAAATGAAATATTAAAGGGAGAAGAAATTTTGTAAATACCCTCAAAATTGTCATAGTCCATCTGATAACATAGTATCACGCATCGGACATACGCTCTCGGCCCGGCAGAAGGATTTCGGAAAAGGAGATAGTTGCAGGACACCCTAGCATTCGCTGGGGTCGTGAATACAGAACCGTTAGATGAAATCACCCAAATAAATAAAACCATCTAAAAAGGGTGAAAAGAAAAAATGATAAAATCTATTAGCATTGATGAATGGATTGGGACCACATTCAATGAAGAAATAGTTATGAATCCTACATGGGCAGACATTTTAAGTTTTTTAAGAAAACTCGATGGAGATAAATTTACATTAGTTTTTTTGAGGTACCAGACACAGATTCAGCATTAGTTGGAGGCGGAACGGAATATTTCATAGTGTCTATTACAATTGATGGTAATATATATACTCTTATGAACGATAAACAGGGAAACAATGAAATTCTTCTGGTTGCTGGTGGTCAGTTAAGCAATTATTGCGATAACATTTGTATAGAATTAATTCCTATGATTGAAGTAATAAAGTATTATTATGAAACTGGAAAACTACTCGAAACACATAAATGGAAACAAGAATAATAATTACTTTGAATGCAACTCGAAGAAGTGGACAACATCATCTAACATCGAATTAAACGCATCCGAGTAGGACAAGCTCTTCGCTTGGTCTGGAAGAGGTGTTTCGGAGGAGCCGATTCACCGGACACATTCGACCTGTTAAGTCTGAAGAGTATTCCTAATGGTCACCTTATACTGCTTGAACTTCAGGAATACCCAAACGCTATGTGAAATCAACGGGATTATTTAAGAGACAAACATAGGTGTGACCGCTTGGCGCTTTTCTTACTCCACGAGCAAGTTGCAATAAAATGAACATGAAGTAGATAGAGCTGAGTGTCTACTTCATGTTCGCTTAAATTTTAAAAACTGAATTACAGATGGATCAATGGATCTTTGGAGGTTCAGAATTCATCCTATCGTTAAGTTGGGTCACAAAAACACCTTCGTTCGGGCCAGGGTTATTTCGAAACATTTTCGCTTCTTCCACCAGAACTTCGTCTGTATCCGTGCCAAGTATCTTTATTGTTGCATCAATGAATGAAGTAAGTGGCATCGCCCGTGGTTCATCGTTGTTGCTTTGAACCCATGGGGGCACAATTTCTATTACTTTTACCGATGTGTCTTTAAGCATGTACCTTTGGGACAGCGTATAGGTATGAAGTGCTGCTTTCGTCGCGGTGTATACAGCAGTTGTTGCTAATGGTACAAATCCGAGTATTGAAGTCGTGTTGATGACAACCGCTTTTTCTTTGGACTTCAAATGCTCGATGAATGCAGAAGTCAACCGAATGGGACCTAGCAAGTTTGTAGTGACAGTCGAAATCAAAACATCCTCATCGATCACGCCCGCCGCGTCATCGGACTGTATGATGCCGGCGTTGTTAACCAAGACATTAACATCCGGGTATTCTTCGATTAACTGCTTGGCGGCCGCCTCTATGCTGGCAGGATCTTGTACATTCAATTCCACTGCGGACATGCCGGGATTCGCTTTGATCGTCTCCTCCAGACGCTCTTTACGTCGACCGGAGATAATAACTTTGTTTCCAAGATTGTGGAGAGTTTCTGCTAACGCACGTCCAATTCCCGAACCGCCGCCTGTAATAAAGATAGTGTTTCCTGTAAGTTTCAATTTTTAAACCCTCCTAATTCAATATGATTTAAATCATTCCAAAGATTGTAAAACAATAGATTTCATGATTACAGCTCCTCTAAAATTGAACATATGTTGAATCATCAACATAAATTTTATAAAGTGAATGTATCAGAGCGGTATATGGGGTTCAATGGTTAAAACAAGCGTGGTTGTTGATTTTTCAACAGAGGACTTCGAAGTGTTCATTTTTTCGGATGGTACAAAGGGGAGAAGGATATGGACAGGCGTATTCAAAAATCGAGGCAAGCCATTATTGATGCTTTTATGAGGCTGATGTCAGAAAAGGAATTCGAGAGAATTACGATCAATCAAATTGCGGAGGAAGCGAATGTCAATCGCGGAACGGTTTATTTGCATTTCGCTGACAAGTACGATCTGCGCGATCAATGCATGGAAGCTCAAATTAACGAGTTACTACGCAATTGTATGTCTGAAGATAACTTCTTTCATCTCCCTTCCAAAACCGCACTACTGCGCACGTTTGAATATTTGGAGCAGCATGCTTCATTCTACTCTATAATGCTGACGAACAAGGGAAGTACGGTTTTTCGGAACCAAATGGAGACAATGTTCCGGCAAAGTCTGTGCGAGCATCTGGATTCGATCAACCTCGATCAGGAAATGAATAGGGACATTACGGTGCAATTTTTAATTTCAGCGGCGGTAGGGGTATTGGAATGGTGGATTACCCGTTCGATATCGGTCATGGTTGAACAATTTTGGAAATTGCTGAATTGTGGTGTCGAGGGAAATGAACCAACATCGTCCATTTGAGTCTCTAAATTTGATGCTTTTTTGAGGCTGGCACCCATAATGAAGATAATAAAAAAACAAAGAAGAGTTTGTTTTTTTCTTGGATACCAGAATTAGGGATATAGTAAATTCGGGGAAATTATGACATCGCATAGCATAATATTCAAGCTGCGTCTTCAATGGAGCCTAGGTCTGCGAGTTGGGTTTCGAAGAGGGATTTCAACAGATAGCCCCTTTGGGTTCATGAATACAGAAACTCTATCAGAAATTCTTGAATTACTAAAACATAATAATAAGATTTCAAAAGTACTAAAAACTATAGTATAAAGAACACGAAAGATCTGGAGGTCATTTTATGGATATACTCTTTGCCAATTATGGAATTAATATAATTCGAAAAGATGCATATGAACTAATAATCAAACTACAAAATGGAAAAAGACCATATAAGAAAATTCGCTGATAAAAAAATTTGCCCATTGATTTTGAATGCATAGTGAAGAAGTTCGATAACTTCTGATAACATAATATTCAAGCATTGAATCCTCACGGAGCCTTGACCTGCTGGGATGGAGTTCGAGGAGGCATTTCAGCAGATAACCCCTGAAAAAATAAAAAGATAATGGAGGTATGTTGGGTGCTAATATTAGAAAAAGATGGAAAAAAATGATACACAAAGACTTGCTGAAATACAAAAGGCCAGTTTTGAGGATGAATCAAAGCATTTTAATAATAACGAAACCGTTGGGCCAATAGGATATGACTCCATAAGTTGGCAAGAAGAGATGATGCAAAATTGCGAATATTTCAAGGTGCTCTTTAATGGAGAAATAATCGGGGGAGCTTTGATATTCGTAGAATGTAATCAAGTGCATAATCTAGGAAGACTCTTTATTGATCCAAATTATAAAAATCAAGGAGTCGGAACGAAGGTGATGGAGAAAATTGAAAGTAAATTTCCAGACAGCACTGAATGGTGGCTGGATACTCCTAGCTGGAGTGTGAAGAATCATCACTTCTATTCAAAGTGTGGGTTTACTAAAGTTAGAGAAGAAGGTGACTTATACATTTTTGAAAAGACTCTATAAACTTATGTAATGTACAAACGTTATGAGACATCAGTGCTAAGTGTTACCAAGAAGATATTTAATGAGAAGAGTGAAAGGGAGGATTTACAATGAAGATTGATTTTGCGATTGAATCAGATTATGAGTATATCTCGTTAAGAGACAAGCACATACATAAGACACTGATAAGACCAAAAATAAAAGAAAATGAAATTCTAATAGTCAGGGAATCCAATCAAGAAATAGGCTGGATGAGATACGGATTTTTTTGGGACAACACACCATTTATGAATATGATATGGATAGATGAGGAGTATAGAGGAACAGGTATTGGTAAAAAAGTTGTCCACTATTGGGAAGAATTGATGAAACAAAAAGGATTTGAAATGGTCATGACCTCAACACAGTCGAATGAAGGAGCTCAACATTTTTATAGAAAGCTTGGATATAGGGATGCTGGAAGTTTAATGCTTGAGAACGAACCTCTGGAAATAATACTGACAAAGAAGTTGAACAAAAATTGACGTTGAGTAAATCATGGAAGGCACTGACATCTGACAACATAATATTCAGGCTGCGGCTCCGTTGAAGCCTTGGTTTACGGGATGGGTTTCGGAGAGGGATTTCATCAGACAACCCAATACAGAAGCGTTATCTGAAATACGACAATTGATTTATTTATAGGAGGCAAGAGCAATGAATCGACTAAATCTAAGTACAATAATTAGTTCTTTCATATTAGGTCTCTCTATTGTTATTACTGGCTTGTTTATTAGTCATTCCGGGGACAGAGAACTGAACAAAAACGGAACAAATCATAAAGAATATAAACCACTAATGACAATCAAAGAAACAGCTGAATACTTAAATATAACTGAACCCCAAGTAAGGACAATCATTTCTAGTGAGGAAAATATGTTAGAGACCACTGGTTCATATTCTGGTAAGATGTTTCCCCTTATTAGAATTGGAACCGATATTTATATAAGTACAGATGGATTAAATGAATGGTTAAAGGAGTCCACAACACAGAGAACACAATATTAGAGAAAGCACTCGAAGAAGGCCGTACATCAGATAACATATATCTAAGCTGCATCGTTGAGGTTCCTTGGTCTGAGGGATAGGTTTCGGAGTGGAAATTCGGCAGACAACCCTATTGGAGTTCATAAATACAAGAATGTTATATGAAATATATGCAAAAGTTAACTTTGTGAAATAAAGAAAGGAAGCAAGAATGAAGAGATATATTGAATTTTCTTTCTATTTACCGTTTTTTGATTTGATAGATGATACAGATGGGGTGTTTAGTTTAGAGGAATTAATGAGACAACTAAATATAAGATTTAATATTATGGAATTATATAACCAGTATTTATCATATGGAGAGGGTGTTTCCAGAGTAGGGAAGGGAGATGTTTTTGTGTTTTTCACGAAATACGATAAGAATATTTTTATATTAATAGATTTGTTCAATGACTTTACTGATCAGCATAACATGGTGAAATTAGGAGTACGCTGTGAAATTAATCATGATAAGCGAATAAGGGATATCTTCAATAATATTCACTTAAGGCAGAGATTAAAAGTAAAATAAATGAGAGTGATGATGATTTACTGAAGTTGGATATCAACAGTGAAGATTATCCAAAAGAGATTCCTTATGGGGATCATATATACATAAAGAACATCTATTATAACACCATATAGGTATTATGCCAGCAGTTCAAGAAGGCAGATACATCATATAACATAATATTCAAGCTGCGGCTCTGAATGGAGCCTTGGTCTGCGAGATGGATTTCGCAGAGCATTCTAGCAGACAACCCCTTTGAGGTTCATGAATACAGAAGCGTTAGATGAAAATCACCATATAAACCAAGTTGAAAAGTGGGGAGCATAGTATGGCGAACACCATTTCATTACCAAAAGAATTAAATGATATAGTTGAACCTATAGGTATGTCAAATGGATTAACTTCAGTTTTTATTGAAGTTCTAGCTATTAGTGGATCAATACTAGCTAAAACGAATCGAGAAAAAGAAATAATTATTTGGCTAGCACAAAGGGATCAGTCTGTAGTTGGAATAGGAACAGTTGGTTTTGATATTGATGAAATGCCTTGGACTATAGACTCCTTTGAAAGCGAGAAAAATTTTATACTAGATACGATTTCAAATGCAGCAGATGGCTTAGGGTGGGACAAATTAAGCTATAAACCACGTCAAGATTGGGTTGTTAATTGTTTGAATCAATTTGGCTTAATGATTAAAGTATTTAATAAAGAAGATGTTGACATGGACAATTATATAGAATGGTCAGAAATTGAAGAGGAGGATGATAATCCTACAATTCCAAGAGGGTATCCCAAATGCGAAAAGCATAACATCTATTTAAATTGCCATGGATGTATACTTTGCAATAATGGAAGCTGAATTAAGGACTGTAGGTATTCCATAGAAGATGTAATGATCATATGACATAATATTCATGCTTCGGGTCTTGCAATGGCCTTGGTCTGCCAGAGGGATTTCGAAGAGGCAGGAGCAGACAGACAATCCCTGAGGGAGTCATGAATACAGAAACGTTGGGCGAAATATTGTGATCATACAATGAAGTTCGGGGAGAGCGATGAAGATTTTCTTAAAAAAAGTAGATGAAAATAAACTTGATGTACTGTCAGTAAATATGGAAATTGACATAAGAAAAGAATACAAAAATATAACAAGACACAATGGGCGAATGGTCCATGTTATTGATTGGAGGATAGCTTTATATATAAACGGAAATAAGTTGCACGAAGATGAAGTGTTTGTTGAAGACGAATTTTTAAAATCATTAATTTGTCCAGGAAAGTATCCTATGTTCACTTGTACTTGCGGTATATTTGGTTGTGGGGGATACAATGTTGAAGTCAGTCATGAGGATGATAGATTGTTTTGGTTAACTGAGCAATCGCCTTTTAAGGAACAATTCGTTAAGACTTCTAATAAATTTGCTTTCTCTTGGGACCAAATAATAGATTTTTTAGAAGAATTAATACATAAATTTGATGATCTAAAGAGCATAATGATTACGCATGGCTTGAATTTTCAATATGATGTAGAAAGATATAGAGGAGTAATTAAAACGATAAAAGAGCGAGCAAATCAGAAAAATAATAATTAAAGCAGATTCAAAGAAGTTACAATGCTTCACCTAACATTACATTCAACGCTAAGGGCCGAGGCAAGTCGACCATTGGTCCAAGAAGCATTAGGCGAGGAAGTGACTGATAGGACAAGCCTGCACCGACTAAGCGCATCACGCCAGGCCTTCGGCCTTTAAGTCGGTGAGGGTTGTGAATACATCAACGTTAAGTGAAATCTATATATGATAATCAACAAGGAGAAACCAATGACAACGATAAATACTCTACAAACTAAACTTTCCAGCCGATATGATGAATTTGACCCAGAGCAAGATGGGAATAAGAACACAAAATTTGCAGATTTAATTATTGATGGAAGATCACTTTGCCAAATGCTCAAGAAGCACGATATGGTTCCATCCTTAGGATGGGGAAGCGAAGATCATCAAAAAGAAATGATTCAATACTTTTTGCTAAAGAAACCACATGAGCATATGTATTATAGATATCCAATACTTGTATGTCCTTGGTGTGGAGATGAAGAGTGTGGTTATATCTCAGTGAAAATTGACAGGGAAGAAGAAATTGTAATATGGAAGGATTTCAAGTTGGAGTATGAGAACAAATCAATAAATCTAGGTCCCTTTTATTTTGAATGGGAAAACTATGAAAGAGTTATTAATAATACTTTTAGAATAATAGAAAAATAATAATGTACACTGATTTGTAGAAGGCAAAGACATCACTTAACATCATATTCAAGCAGCGACTTTTACGGTGCCTTAGTCTGCGAGATAGATTTCGAGAAGGCATTTCAGCAGACAACCCCTGACGGAGCTCATGAATACAAGCGTTATAGAAAAGGGACGCAAACCATAAAAAGAAGGTGTTTAAGTTGTTTGGTTTATTTAAGAAAAAGAAAACAATATTTGAAAATCAACTAAACAAACTTTCTGAATTGGGCATCTTCATGAGTGCAGATTTAAAGAAAGAATTACTTTTGGAAGAATTTTCGAGAAATGAATATGAAGAAGATCCCTACAACTTGCTACTACTTACTTTAGGTGGAGAAGTTGAAGTGAATGGTGAATTTATAAATGTATCTGAGGAAATTTGGTATTTAGATACTGAATGTATTGAGGACCATGGAGACTATGCAAGAATAATAATACGATTAGAGAATATGACAAAACTTAATTTAAATAATATAACGGATTACGTAGATATTCAGAATGGTACTGCATGGGTTTCTTTTGAATATATGAATGAACTTATCAGATGGGAAATGAAAGTAGATGATGATTGGTTGGATATGGAGATATTCAAGAAATTTAACGAACTAATAAAGACTGAACAATCCATGAAATTGTATATTTCAATTTTAGATCAAGGTTGCCTAATGGGCTATTTTAATAAAGAACAAGTAATTGAAATAAATAAATTAACAAAATACAAATTTGAAGAATATTAGTAAGTATATCAGTAGGCGTCCCTATCCTATAACAACATATTCAACGCTGTGTGGCTATGACTTCTTGGTCCGGAGCGAAGTTTAAAGTAGCGGTTTCGAAGAAGTAGATTTATTAGCAGGAGAGTATATTCGCCGATAACCCTTTACTGCCTAACCGAGGAGGATTTTGGGGAGGTGTTTTCAGCAGACAACCCCTCTGGGGTTCATGAATGCGGAAACGTTATGAGAAATTGCGAAGGACATTAAAAATCAAAACAAATAGGAGTTACACTACATTTTATGAGGTGACAAACATTGAATACAACGGATGAAGAGTACGTTACATGATTCAGATATAAAAATGTTGAAAGAATATACAGAGCTCTATAAACAAATGGAATTAGGTGAAGTCATTAATGAATTAATTGACCAACTGAATGATTTTGAGTTATGTGTCGAAAGTGGGATATTTAAAGACATATTAGACCATTATGGAAACAAAATGAAGGTTGAAGATTTTAGAAAGAATATCAGAGGGCTTTTAGAAGATTTGAGTAGATAATGTGTAGGTAACTCAATGTAAATTCTCATAACAAACTATTATTGCTGCAAGCCTGACGGCCTTGGTCTGCAAGAGGCATTCCGGGGAGGTTTGATCAGGCAGACAAAGACAACCTCTTGAGGGGTTCATGATTTCAGGAACGTTAAGCGAAGTCATTGCTGGGTATAGAGAGGGAAAAGCATGCATATCAAAGGAGTAATTCTTGAGGGATTTTCTAATGCGGGTAAGACATCGGTATTGAGGGCTATTAAGCAGTACCAATCACAGGATGAATCGGCAGAGAGAAGTGTAGTTATTCTTGGTGAACATTACACACAAATATTGAATAACAAGCATGGGAAGTTTTTAAGATTATCTCAAGAAGAGCATTTAACCTTACTGAAGGAAAGAACAGAAATGTTAACAAAGCTCAATGAATGGGCTGTACAGTTAGGGCCTGCATCAAGAAGGGCCAGAGGACTATTTTACGTTTTAGAAAGATTCCACCTTAATCACAGGGTAGCTTTCTCCAACTCAGACCACATTGAAGTCATGACAATTGAAGAAAAACTCGTATCTCTAGGTGCAGAGTGCATATTGCTAACTATTTCTCCTGAAATGGCTGAAGAAAGAATTATAAGCAGAAATCCAAGTGAATGGATAAACAAGCCTGAAGCAGTAAAAATGTCAGTAAACGAATTATTGGAAACACAAAATATGTTAAGAGAACAAGCCAAACAATCGAAAGTGCCTACAAGAGAAATCAATACAGATGATAAAGACTGGAACAGATGTGTCAGAATAATCATGGAAGGCAATGACATTGCTTAACATCATATTCAAGCAGCAGCTACTGACGGAGCCTTGGTCTGATAGGTCGATTTCGAAGAGGAATTTCAGCAGACACCCCCTTTGGGGTTCATGAATACAGGAACGTTATGTGAAATCTCAGTAAATTAAATACGGTATGGAAGTGAATTGATGGAGGGACCAATCATAACTTGTATAAGTATAGGCGTTTATGCTCATGCACTTACACGAGGCAATAAATACATCGTAAAAAAAGAAGATAGGGACAAGTATAGAATTATTGGAAACCATGGAAAAGCAGTTTGGATATCAAAAGCTCATTTTATTGAAGGAAATATAGAAGTGCCTTATTTAGAAAGATGGAAGTTTGATGATAATCCAAAGGAGTTTGATTTGGTGGAGGTGACCCTTACTTTTTCGGATGGAAGTGAACGATGGAGTTTGGTGACAACCCCTCAAAAATTAGTAAATCACTTTAAAAAAGAAATGGAACCACCAGGATTTAATATTAAACATCTAATTATAACGAAAACAATGGACCACGACGATATTGAAAAAACATTGAAATATTTAGAGGTAAATGATGAATTAACAGAAGCAAGCCAATCTTTGGAACGTTGATTCGGAGAGGATGGAGGAATTGCATAACATAATATTCAAGCTACGGCTCTTATGGAAAATATAGAAACGTTAGGTGAAACCTTTGAGAATCTAGAAATGAGGTAACTTCAATGATGCAATACAGAATCCGACCAATAATAGAAGATGATGTGTTTTTTTTATGGGAGATGTTATATGAATCATTATTTGTCCCAGAAGGTCAAGAGCCATTCGATAAAGCGATAATAAAAGACCCTTATATATCAAAGTATATTGAAGGTTGGGGAAGAGAGGGGGATTTTGGATTTATAGCAATGAACCATGAGGGTGAACCCGTCGGATCAATAACAGTTCGATATTTTAACGAGGATAATAAGGGATTTGGATTTATTGATAATGATGTACCCGAACTAGGAATGGCTTTGTTAAAAGAATACAGGGGAAGAAAAATCGGAATGGCCTTAATGGATGAATTATTTAAAGAAGCTAGGAAGAGGAATATAAAAAAATTATCCCTCAGTGTTGATCCGAGCAATGCAGCCGCAATGAAACTCTACGAGAGATTCGGATTTAAAGAAGTTGGGAAAGTTGATTCATCAATCACGATGGTTGTCGATTTGAGAAGTTAAAATACAGTAGTAATAAGACTATTTTAAGGAACTCAAAAGAAATCAAGGGTATCGCCTAACATCATATCCAAGCAGCGGCTCCTTACGGAGTATGGGTCTGCGAGGTGGATTTCGGAGAGGAATTTCAGCAGACAACCCCTTAGGGGTTCATGAATACAAGAACGTTAGCTGAAATATGACTAAAAAAACAAAAAGGAGCCAAAACAATGAGTGAATTGACTTCAGGAAGCTTATCACTATTGAAATATAAAGAAGCAATTCTTGAGCATGATCCTATATACGCGGAGGATTTAAATGACAAATGGTTTGTTTTCGTAACCAAAGATACAGAAGAAAGTGAAGAAATTCCAGAAAGTCTATTTCAAATTTCAGAAAAAATCCCAGTGTTATATTTTTATAATTTTGAAGATCACTGTTGGGGATACCGTGTAGTTTACAATTCACAAGAGATAGCAAGTCTTCATATATCATATGTGTTATTAGATACTTCAATTATTAAGCTTGCAGAAGAAAGATATCCAGAGGAAGATCACATTGAATTTTTATATGTAGACCCTAGAGGGGACAAAATCAGAACTGAATTAATTGAAGAAGTTCTGAGATCTAATGAATACAATGAGAAAATAACAAAACAGTTTACAAATTGCAATCTAAAAACATTTAGATTTTTTGAACTAGATAATGAGCGAATAAAACAATTAGACGATATTTTGAATAATAATTACTATACACAACTGGAATCTAAGCATCAGTTAGTAGAAGAGTTTAAAGAATTATTAAACATTGAGGAAATGAGCTGGATACGAGCAGATAGAATGAATGAAGATTAGAAGCTAATAGATAGTGAGGGCTTGTAGATATAAGAACGTTAGGTGAAATACGGAGTGTTAGGTGGCCTGAATGAATTACGATGAAGTATTAAATGAAGTATTCTTTAAAGATGGAAGTCTAAGGGATATTTATATATTGGATACAGACATCCAAGTATGGGCTTTAATTTTTAATTACCTAGAAAGTAGTGAGATTAATTATCAGGTAACTATAGATGGGCTACTAACTAGAATTAGGGATATTGCTGAATTGTTAAGAATTAAAAAAGAAGCAAGTATTGGGATAACTATTGAA